>JANOJW010000025.1:0-12707 GCA_031418955.1 Hyphomicrobiales bacterium
ATTTGATCCAAGTCAGATGGACTATGCGGCAGCCAGCAACCGCCGCACGCCGTCGGCGACGCCTGACTCCCACGGCGGCTGCCCGCGCGAGCTGCGGGGCTGGGTGTCTGATGGGGCGACGCGCGGCATTCGCAAGGCACAGTCTGCGGGGCCATGTCGTGGGTGCCCGCCTTCGCGGGCATGACGGTGAGGGAGCGAGAAAAACCCCGTTGGTTCGCATTGGTTGGATTGCAGGGCGAGTTGGCTAGCTTTCGGACAATGACAAGCGCGCGCCCCGTTGCTGGAGCGCGCGCCCAAACTTCTGCTCGACGCGCTCAATGCAGGCCGAACACCGTGACGCGGGCCTGCTCGCCGTGACCGTAACCACCGCCATGCCGCGTGCGGTGCACCCAGTCTTGGCCGACCGTACGGTAGACCATGTCGATGCGGTCGATCACCCGGCGACGGCCCTCGAGATCGAGCGGCGCCGTGGTCATACCGGCCGCGATCAGACCATTCACGGGAACCGTCTGCACCGAGCCGTCCGCGAACGTGACGCGCAGATTGTAGAGGTCGATGTCGCGGCCGTGCACCTGCAGCTTCAGCGCACGGAACCGGCCACGGGCCTGCCCGAGCTGGATCGTGTCGTGGTCGACCGTCGCGCTGACGGGGTGCGTGCCGAGGTTCTCCCAGCCGTAGCCGGCGCTGTCACCGGGCGTCGGCCAGGGAGCCGGCGTCGGTGCGGGCGTCGGTGCGTGGGCCTGACTGTCCTGCTTCAGGCCCATCACCTGCACGCTGGCGTGACGGCGGGGACGGAAGCCCTCGTTCTGGTAGAGCACCTCGATGCGATCGATGCGCCGGTGGCGGCCTTGCAGGTCGTAGGCGCGCGTGGTCACGCCCGGCACCAGATGCTCCTGCACATTGAGGTGCTCGAAGGCGCCGCTGGCGTAGACGATCTTCACGTCGGCGATGGCGACACGATTGCCGAGCGCGCGGAAACTCACGGCCGAGAAGCGGCCGACGTCGCGCCCGACGTGGAACACGTCGTAGTCGGGCTGGTGGCCGACATGCTGCTGGCCCAGCAGCTGCCAGCTGTCGGCGTGGGCGGGGACGAGGGTGGCCAGCGACAGCGCGATGGCGGCGAGGCCGGTGCGGAGGGGTTTGGCGAGCGGGGGCATGACGCGAGACCTGTCCATCTGTTGGCGCGTCCGATCTGGCGCGCTTGATGACGACAGTTATGCCGCCCTCCACCTGAACCCGATCCGAGCGAGTTGGTTATACGGCGTTCACAAAATTGACGCAGGTGTTCAAAAAGCGTGAATCCAGGGCGGTTTCGATGTGATCCGGCAACGGGCGGTAAGTTTCGGCAAGACGCCCGCCGGGATGCTGCCCTTGCACGGTTCTTCATGCGGCTGCACTGTGGCGGCGTTGATCGAGGTCACGTCGTTTTCGCTCGAAATCTACTTTGATGCCATTTCGGCCCGTCCGCGAGCCAATGGGAGGCAAGAATGCGGAGTGTATTGCTGTTGGGATCGATTGCCCTGTGCCTGGTCCTCGGGAGCGGCGTGGCCGCCGCGCAGTCGCAGCGCGACAAGGACTGGAAGACCTGCGAGAGCGACGAGGACAAGGCAGCGCTCGATGCCTGCACGCGGCTGATCAATGCCGGCAAGCACTCCAAGAAGGATTGGGCCGTCGTGTACTACAACCGGGGCCTGTCTTATCGCCGGCTCGGCCGCGACGATGATGCGATCGCCGACTACAGCCGGGCGATCGAGAACGACCCCAAGGACGCTGACATCTACAACAATCGCGGCGTCGCCTACGAGTACAAGGGCGAGCTCGATCGCGCGCTCGCCGACTATGATCGGGCCGTCGCGCTCAATCCCAAGCTCGCGACCGCCTACTCCAATCGCGGCGACGTCCACCGGAAGCGCGAGGACTTCGAGAAGGCGCTGATCGAGTATGAGAAGGCGGTCGCGCTCGACCCGAAAGTTGCCGCCTATCTCGCCGACCTTGCCGCGGTGCAGGCCTCGCTCGGCCGCTACGATCGGGCGTCCCAAAGTGCCTCGCGCGCCATCGCGCTCGATGCAAAGAACGGCCACGCGCATTTCGTCCGGGGCTTCATCAGCTACGTCAGCGGGGACTTCGGGAAAGCCTCGTCCGACATGCGCCGCGCCTTCGACAACGAAGGCACGGCTCCCGCGGCGATCTACCGGTTCCTCGCCCGCGCGCGGGTCGGCGAGAATGCGGCGTCCGAGCTCGAGGCCGACGCGGGCCGCCTCAAGAGCCGCGATTGGCCTTATGCCGTGATCGAAGCGTTGCTCGGCACGCGACCGCTCGACGCCATGCAGGCGGCCGCCACGAACGACGTGGAGACATGCGAGGCGAACTACTTCACGGCGCAGTGGCATTTCCTGCGCAACGAGCGCGACAGCGGAATGGCCGCCTTGCGCAAGGCCGCCGACGGCTGCCCGCAGTCGGAGTACGAGCTGCACGGCGCCCGCCACGAGCTGAAGCGCCTGGGCGGGTGAGTGAGCGACGGGCGTCAGGCGCGGAGTCACCGCAGCGTCTCGAACAGCCTCGTAGGTTGGGTTGAGTTCTAGCGAAACCCAACGCGACGGGAGCGATCGGGGCGTTGGGTTTCGCAAGCGCAGGGCTCAACCCAACCTACGTCACCGCAACGTCTCGAACAGGCGCTTCTGCAGCAGCATGCGCGGCACCACCGACGAGATCAGCAGGTGCTCGTCGTGGGTGTGGGCGCCGGCGCCGTCGACGCCCAGGCCGTCAAGCGTCGCCACCGTGTGCGCGGTGAAGTTGCCGTCGCTGCCGCCACCCGTGTGCATGTCCTGCAGATCGATGCCGATTTCGCGGGCGAGCCCGCGCGCATGCTCGAACAGCGAGGCGATGGCGTTCGACTTCTCGAACGGCGGCCGGTTGAGCCCGCCCGTCACCTCGACCGTCACGTCCGGATTGTGTGAGCGCAATCCCATCAACCGGCGATCCATGGCCGCGGCATCCTCCATCGAGGTGATGCGCATGTCGATCGCGGCCCAGGCGTGCTCTGGCACCACGTTGTCGGCGGTGCCGCCGCGCATCTGCCCGACATTCAGCGTGACGCCCTTCGCGTAGTCGGTCATCGCCTCGATGGCGACGACCTGGCGTGCGAGCTCGAGGATGGCGCTGCGCCCGTCCTTGTGCGCGCCGCCGGCGTGCGCTGGCCGTCCCCGCGTACGGATTTCGTAGCGCGCCACGCCTTTACGGGCGGTGACGACCTTGCCGCCGCTGCGGGCGGGCTCCGTCACCAGCACATAGCGGGCATTCTCGGCCGCCGTCTCGATGTGCGCGCGCGAGGTGCGGCTGCCCGTCTCCTCGTCGGAGACGATCAGGAAGCGCAGCGGCAGCGGCGTGGTGGCGCCGGCCGCGACGATCGAGCGATAGGCTTGAAGCGCGATGTAGACGCCGCCCTTCATGTCGTAGATGCCGGGGCCGTAGGCGCGGTCGCCGTCGATGCGGAACGGCAATTCCTTCCCGAGCGTGCCGCGCGGATGCACGGTGTCGAGATGGCACAGGATCAGGACGCCCGGCCCCTCGCCGCCCCACGGCGAGGAGATCGAGAGGTGATCGCCGGCGCCGTCGCGGCCGGCGATGCGAATGACGCGTGCGCCAGCTGCAGCGAACGCCTGCGCTGCCAGCGACATCACGGCGTTGACGCCCTCGACGTCGGCAGTCTGGCTCTCGACCTCGACCCACGACCTGAGCCCCGCCAGCATCTCAAAAGCGTCCGGTGTTCGAGTGTCCGAAGATCGCATGCGCCGTCCCCTCCCGATGCTTGCGCGCTCAAGCGCCAGCTTTTGCGTCCTGTGGCTTCACCGCATCGCGAGCCAGCCCCGCACGTCGCTCCTTCGCGAGCTTGCGCTCGCGCCAGGTGATGAACCCGGTGGCGCCGACGATCAGCGCCGCGCCGATCCACGTGGTGATCAGCGGCACCTCGGCAAAGAACAGGAAGCCCCAGCCGGCCATCCAGATCAGCCGCACGTAGTCGGCCGGCATCACCAGACTGGCGTCGGCGACGCGCAGCGCGTGCACGTAGCAGTAGTTGCCGCCCGCCGCCACCACGCCCATCGCCGCCAGCACGCCCAGCACCGGCCACGACGGCGCCACCCAGTACGGCAAGGCCAGCAGCACCGCGATCGGCGCGGTGATCAGCGGCTGGTAGAACGAGATCGTGATGCTGGCATCGTGCCTCGACAAGGCCTTGGCCATCAGCAGCGACAGGCCCCACAGCGCGCTCGAGACCACCGCCCAGACCGCCGCCAGCGTAATGACGCCGGCGCCGGGCCGCGTCACGATCATCGCGCCGACGAAGCCGACCAGAACGGCAGCGATGCGCCGGGGACCGACCTTCTCGCCAAACCACAGCGCCGCGCCGACCGTGACGAACAGGCCGGTGGTGAAGCTCAATGCGCCCGCATCGGCGAGCGGCAGGTGACCGAGCGCGTAGTACCAGGTCCACATCGAGGCGACGCCCACGACGCCGCGCGCCAAATGCAGGTCGAGACGGGTGGTGCGCCAGGCTGCGCCCGAGAAACCCGACGTCAGCGCCATCGCCGACATCATCACGAGCAGCGTGAAGCAGGAGCGCAGCGCCACGATCTCGATCGACGGCAGGTGCGGGGAGACATAGCGCACGCCGATGTGCAGCAGCGACGAGCAGACGCCGGCGATCAGCATCAGCCCGACGCCCTTGACCACGCGATCCGCGGTCCACGGCGCAGGCGCCGCGCCCGGTTCGGCCTCCCCTGTCGCCACGCTCACCGCCCCTTATGCTCGATGCCTGCGGCGTCAGTAGGCGAACGCTGCCTGCCTGGCAACAACCGCCCGATCTCCCCCCTTTGCCTTTGTGCCCCGTGCCGCTATCGGTAGCCGCGACAACTGCGAAGGGATGCCATGGGGCGCAAGGCCAGACAGCGGCCGATGGCCGAGACGGCAGTGGATGGGGAGGCTGATGCGCTCATAGCACCCGTCGACGACACGCGCGCGCGGCCCGACGCCGTTGATCCGCCCGCACCGTACAATCCACCACCGCCGCCCGCCGGCGTCACACCCTCGATGGCGCAGTACCTCGAGATCAAGACCGCCAACCCCGATTGCATCCTGTGGTACCGGATGGGCGATTTCTACGAGTTGTTCTTCGAGGACGCCGTGACAGCGGCCGCCGCGCTCGGCATCGTGCTGACCAAGCGCGGCAAGCACTTGGGGAACGACATCCCGATGTGCGGCGTGCCTGTCGTGCGCGCCGACGAGTATCTGCAGCGCCTCATCCGGAAGGGCTTTCGGGTCGCTGTCTGCGAGCAGCTCGAGGATCCGGCCGAGGCCCGCAAGCGCGGCTCCAAGGCCGTGGTCCGTCGCGACGTCGTCCGCCTGGTCACGCCTGGCACGCTGACCGAGGATACGCTGCTCGATGCCAAGGCGCGCAACTACCTGACGGCGCTGTTCCGTGCGCCTGCCGGCGACGGTGCTGGGTCCTTCGCGCTGGCCTCGCTCGACATCTCGACGGGCGAGTTCGAGGTGGGTGAGACCGGGCTTGCGGATCTCGCGGGCGAAGTGCTCCGCCTCGCGCCCGGCGAGATCGTGACGGCCGACGCGCTCGCCGGTGATGCGATCGTCACCGTGCCGGCGAAGGCCGCGGGCTCGGCCATCACGCCGGTCGCCGCCGCCTTCTTCGACAGCTTCTCGGGCGAGCGATTGCTGAAAGATCGCCTCGGCGTTGCCGAGCTTGGCGGCTTCGGTACGTTCTCGCGAGCTGAGCTCGCCGCGGTCGGCGCGTTGCTGAAGTACGTCGACCTGACGCAACTCGGCGCCAAGCCCGTGGTGCGCCCGCCGCGCCGCACGGGCTCATCCGACATTCTCGTCATCGACGCGGCGAGCCGGGCCAGCCTCGAATTGCTGCGCTCGACCTCGGGCGCGCGCGACGGCAGCCTGATCTCGGCCATCGACCGCACCGTCACGGGTCCCGGCGCGCGGGAACTTGCGGCGCGGCTGGCGAGCCCACTGCGCGATGAACGCCGCATCCAGGCGCGGCTCGATGCGGTCGGCTATCTGATCGATCGGCAGCCGGTGCGTGACGACATCCGCGTCGTGCTGCGATCCGCGCCCGACATTGCCCGCGCCGTGTCGCGGCTCGCCTTTCAGCGCGGCACCCCGCGCGATCTCGCCGCGATCCGCGACGGCCTGAAGGCTGCTACCGACTGCCGAGGTCTGCTCGCCAAGAGCGGCGAGACGATAGGACTGCCTGCCGACCTCGACGCGCAGGCGACCCGCCTCGCAGGCCCCGCCGGCGATCTTGCCGCCAGGCTCGGATCGGCACTCATCGACGTGCCCCCGCACCTCAAGCGCGAGGGCGGCTTCGTGCGAACGGGATACCGCGCCGACCTCGACGAGACCTTGAAGCTGCGCGACGACAGCCGCCGCGTGATGGCCGAGCTCGAGGTCAGTTACGTCGAGGCGACCGGCATCAAGCAGTTGAAGGTGCGCCACAACAATATCCTGGGCTTTTACATCGAGACCACGGCGCAGACCGCCAAGCCGTTGCTGGCGCCGCCCCACTCCGACACCTTCCGCCACCGCCAGACCATGGCGAGCGCCATGCGCTTCGTCACCGACGAGCTGATCGAGATCGAGGGCCGGATCGCCTCGGCCGGCGAGCGGGCACTCGCCATCGAGCAGGAGGTGTTTGCCGAGCTTGCCGCAGCCGTCGCCGCGGGCGAACGCGACCTGTCGGCGCTTGCCGCAGCGCTCGCCGACCTCGACGCCACCGCGGCGCTGGCCGAGCTCGCCGAGCTCGACGGCTACGTGCGGCCCGAGATCGAGGCGGGACAAGCCTTCGAAGTTCGCGGCGGGCGCCACCCGGTCGTCGAGCAGGCGCTGCGTGCGGCCAAGGCCGGGCCGTTCGTCGAGAACGACTGCATGCTCGGGCGCAGCGACGACGCCTACGCGCAGACCGCATGCGCTGACCCCGCCGGCTTCGACGAGACGGCGGAGGGCCGCATCTGGCTGGTCACAGGACCGAACATGGCCGGCAAGTCGACGTTCCTGCGCCAGAACGCGCTGATCGCGATCCTCGCCCAGATGGGATCCTATGTGCCGGCGCGGCGCGCGCGCATCGGTCTCGTCGACCGTCTGTTCTCGCGCGTCGGCGCCGCAGACGATCTCGCGCGCGGCCGCTCGACGTTCATGGTCGAGATGGTGGAGACCGCGGGCATTCTCAATCAGGCGACGGCGCAGAGCCTCGTCATCCTCGATGAGATCGGCCGCGGCACCGCGACCTTCGACGGCCTCTCCATCGCCTGGGCGACGGTCGAGCATCTGCACGACGTCAATCGTTGCCGCGCGCTGTTTGCGACGCACTACCACGAGATGACCGCGCTGCAGGGTCGGCTCGCCGACGTCGCCAACGCAACCATCGACGTGAAGGAGTGGCAGGACGAGATCGTGTTCCTGCACAAGGTCAAGAAGGGCGCGGCCGACCGCAGCTACGGCATCCAGGTGGCGAAGCTCGCCGGCCTGCCGCGTGCGGTGATCGAGCGGGCGGGCGAGGTGCTGGCGGTGCTCGAGAAGGCCGACACGGGCACAAGAGCGACCGGCGCCGGCCTCGACGAACTGCCGCTGTTTGCCGCCGCGCGGCCGAAAGGCAAAGTGGCAGCCAGCGGGCCTTCAGCGGTCGAAACCGCGCTCGACGTGTTGCGCCCCGACGATCTCACGCCGAAAGCCGCACTCGACGCGCTCTACCGCCTGAAGGCGCTGCGGGAGAAGAAGTGAGCGCTGTAGCTACCCGCAGGTCGGGTAGAAGGCTGCGCTGCACTCGCGACCGAGACCCGACAGGGCAGTGCCGTGGCGTGTCTACGGCAGCGAGCAGGCGGTCTTTCTTGGCGAAACCCACCTTGCGCAGCCTAGCGAAAAGATGCTGAACCAGCGTGACGCTGTCAAATGCAGTAAAGCGTTAGGGTTAAGCGACGTAGGTCGGGTAGAGCCCTGCACTTGCGAGACCCGACGCGTTGCGGCACTGCGCTGTCGGGTCTTGGCCGAAGTGCAGACGGCCTTCTACCCGACCTACGACGGTTCGATCCGGGAAACCGGCATCACTTCCGTTTGTCGGGGTGGTGGGGATCGAACTTCGAGAGGATGTCCCGCAGGTAGTCGCGGCTCTTCCATTCGGCGGGCGGGGGCTCGTAACCGGCGCGCGGCACGAAGGCGTTCGGCGGGGCTGGCTCGGCCTCGCCCATCAGATCGGGCACGTAGCGCGGGCAGTTGGGAAAAATCTCGGCGCTGACCCGCACCACGACTTTCGCCCCGTGGTGTCGCGCAAGTGTTTCCGCGTCGTCGTGAATGGTCGCCCGGCCGCGAATGCGCGTGCGGAACGATTTCCCGTCGAACCGCACGAACAGCAATCCGACGTTGGAATTGCGAAAAATGTTGCCGAGCGTGCGGTACATGTTGTTGCCGTCGTACTCGGGAAACTCGATCACATTGGGCCCGGTGATCTTCACGAACCCCGGATCGCCCGAGCGCATCGAGCAGTCGGTGTTGTCGCCAAAGCTCGTGGCGATGAAGAAGAACCGCGCCTCCTCGATGAGGCGGCGGTCCTGCTCCCAGAACTCGTGATGCAGCCGGTGCTTCTCGAGCGCATCGGCGACGCGGCGGCCATCGAAGCGGTCCTGCAGCTCGCGCATGCCGTCGTGATAGAAGGGCTGGGGTTTCGTCATGAGTTCACGCCTTCAGCTCGGCCATGGCCTTCGAGAAGCCTGCATGCAGCACCTCGACATCGCTCGAATAGGCGAGGATCAGCGCGCCTGCGTCCTTCCATTTCTTCACTTCGGCCGCAGAGAAGCACAGCATGGCGCAGGTCTTGCCGTGCGTCTTGGCGGCAGCGAGGATCAGGTCGCGCTTCTCGTCCATGACGCGCGCCTGCTCGGGCGCACCGAACACGCCGAGATCCTGCGCGAGGTCAGCTGGCCCGAGCGTCAGCGCATCGATGCCGTCCATCGCCGCGATCGTGTCGAGGTCCTTGAACGCCGACGCCGTCTCGATCATCACCGTCACGAACACTTGGCTGTTGGCATTTGCCCGGCGCTCGTTGAGCGGCGTGTTCGCGTCGAACTCCGAGTGCACGCCGAGCCCGCCGTTGCCGCGCAAGCCCCGCGGCGCATAGCGGGAGGCGGCGACGATCTCGGCTGCGTGCGCGGCGGACTCGACCTGCGGGCAGTGCAGGTTCCACACGCCGACATCGAGCAGCCGCGTGATCCACTCGCGGTTGGCCTTGGGCGGCCGCACGGCGATGGGAAAATCGAGCGCACGCGCGAGCACGGCCATGTCCGCGATGGTCTCCATGGTGAGTGCGGTGTGCTCCATGTCGATGCGCGCGAAATCGAGGCCCGCAGCCTTCATCAAGGAGAGGATCGCCGGCGTGCGCACCAGCGTCAGCCAGGTGCCGATCTGCGGGCTGCCGCGCTCGATCCCGGCGCGGAGGCGATTGACGTTCATGGAAGCTGCTTTCGCTCGATGCCGTGTTCAAGTAGGCTGAGGACGAAATTGACCAGGAAGCAGCCGCCGTGTCCACCTCGTCGAAGCCTCCAAAGCCATCTCCATCCGGCCGCGACATCGTCGACGCCCTCGCGAGGTCTCCTCTCAAGGGCGTGCGCATCAAGCGTCTGTCGGTCAAGGGTTCTGTTCGGCCCGCCAAGCTCTGAGACCCGTCCTCCAAAAGTTCGATAAGGTGTAGGGTCACGCTGACATGACGGGGCCATTCCCTCACCTGTTCGAGCCCATCCGGATCGGCCGCGCGCATGCCAAGAACCGCATCATGCGGGTGGCGACGACGGCGAACCTCGCCGACCGCAATCGCGTCGGCCCGCGCCTGCTCGAGTTCTACCGCACGCTCGCGAAGGGCGGCGCCGGCACCATCGTCACCGAGGCGCTGCGCGCGCAGGCGCTGGATCCCTTCGGCCCCGGCGCGCTGACGATCTTCGACCGCGACGGCATCGAGGGAATCCGCCGCCTCTCCGATGTGTGTCACGCCGGGGGCGCCTTGCTGATCGGCCAGCTCAACATGGGCGGGCGGCAGCATCTGGCGTCCCGCGTGGTGCCGTTCGCCATCGCGCCGTCGGCGATCGCCTGTCCGCGCTCGGGCGGTGTGCCGCACGAGTTGTCGATACGCGAGGTGCGCGAGGTCATCGAAACCTACGTCACCTGCGCGGTGCACTGCATCGAGGCCGGCATGGACGGCGTCGAGATCCACGGCGCGCAGGGCCACCTGATCCAGCAGTTCGTGTCGCCGTTCTCCAACCGGCGCACCGACGCCTACGGCGGCAGCGATGACAACCGGCTGCGCTTCCCACGCGAAATCCTCGAAGGTGTTCGCCGGCGCGTCGGAGCCCGCCCGATCGTCGGATTCCGGCTCGGCGTCGAGGAGTTCACCGACGGCGGGCTTGGCATCGACGACACCGTCGAGATCGGCCGGCAGCTGTGCGCCGACGGCCTCGTCGATTATCTCTCGCTGGCGCAGGGCAACTTCAACTCGATCGAGTCCCACCTGCCCGACCGACACTGGCCGATCTTGGCCTTCCGGTCGCTGCATGCGCGCTTCAAGGCGGTGGCCGGCGGCGTGCCGGTGGTGCTCACGACGCGCATCCAGGGGCCCGAGCAGGCCGAAAGCGTGCTGGCGGCGGGCGAAGCCGACATGATCGGCCTGTGTCGCGCGCTGATCGTCGATCCCGAATGGCCGGCGAAAGCGCGCTCGGGCCGCGCCAAGGACATCCGCCGCTGCATCGCCTGCAACCAGTGCTGGGCGACGATCGCGGCGGGCGAGCCGATCGCCTGTGCGACCAATCCGATGACCGGTCGCGAGTATCTGTGGCCGAAACCCGAGCGCGACCGCGTGGAGATCGCGCGGCATGTCGTGGTGGTCGGCGGCGGGCCGGCGGGCCTCGAGGCTGCCCGCACAGCGGCGCTGCGGGGCCATCGCGTAACGCTGCTCGAGCAGGAGGCGGCACTTGGCGGCAGGCTCAAGACCGTGCACGAGGTGCGCCATCACGAAGAGATGCGCCATCTCCTCGACTTCCTGATCCCGCAGGTGCACGCGGCCGGCGTCGACGTGCGCCTCGGTGTGGCCGCATCGGCCGAAAGCATCGCGGCCTTGCAGCCCGACGAGGTGATCGTCGCCACCGGTGCGGCACCCGTCGCCCCCGCGTTGCCGGGCGATGGCTCGGTGCCGGTGCTCACCGCCGACGGGCCGGTGCCGCTCGATGGTCGCTCAGGGTCCCGCGTCGTGATCATGGACGAGGATGGCTACTACTGGACCACCGCGGTCGCCGAGAGCGTGATGGCGCAGGGCCGCGAGCTGGTGATCGTGGCGCGGTACTTCGAGGTCGCGCGCGAGGTGCCGATGGTATCGCGCATCGCCTTCCTGCGCGAGCTCGACCGCCACGGCGGCAGCGTGCGGCCAAACCACGTCGTCGCGCGCGCCTCAAACGGCGGCGTCGTGCTCGCGCACTATCTCACCGGCCGCGAAGAGGTGATCGAGGACGTGGCGGCGATCGTGTGGGTGGGCGCTGCCGTGGCGCGGTCCTCGCTCGCCGAAGAGTTGCGCGACGCCGGCATCGAGGGCCAACGCATCCGCGTCGTCGGTGATGCCTTCTCGCCGCGCCGCCTGATGCATGCCTTGAGCGAGGCGCACGCCGCTGCACGCGCCATCGGCAGCCGCGCCCACATCGCGCACGGCGCCTTCGCCCCGACGCGGGCTTGAGCCATGCGCGGCCATTGCAACGGATTGGTTAGACTCCGACCGACGCGGGTGCCTACAGTACCGGTGCGAAGGGCTGCGCGGGCGACTCCAATGTGTCGCAATAATTTGTCATTGCGTGACCGACTGATCATGGGTTTCAGTACGGCGGTGTTTCAAGTTGGGCATCGCTTCGCTGCTCTCTCAGTTGACGTTGTCGCAGTACGAGCCAGGGAAGCAGGCCGAATGATGGAACCGCCAGCAAAGTACATGGCTGTGATCCGGGCCATCGATTGGTTCACCGAAAAATGCGGCATCGTCGCTGCTTGCATTCTCGTGCCCATTCTTTTGGTCCCGAACGTCTACGAAGTATTCAGCCGTTACGTCCTCAATGATCCCACGATCTGGGCGCTCGATGTCACGACCTACTCTTTCGGTGCATTGTTCATGCTCGCTGCATCATTTGCCCTCCTGAAGGGCGCGCACGTGCGCACAGATCTGCTCTGGGACAAGTTCACCGACAGGACCAAGGGCCTCATCGACAGCTGCGCCTATCTGTTGCTGTTTCTTCCGACCATGGCTGTCCTCGGCTGGTCGAGCTGGGATGACTTCCTGTATTCCATGTCGATCAACGAGAAGTCGAATTCAGGCGCATGGCAGCTGATCATCTGGCCGCTGCGCGCCGTTATACCGGTCTCCTGCGGGCTGCTGTTTCTGCAGGGCGTGTCCGAGCTCATGAAAAGTCTCTGGGCTGCGCGCACGGGAAAACTACTCGTGAAGCACGAGAAGTTCGAGGTCTGACCCTATGAACGCACATGAGATTTTGGGCATGATCATGCTCTTCTGCATGATCGCCGTCATCTTCGTCGGCTTCCCGATCTCGTTCACATTGCTGTTCCTCGCGCTCGTCTTCGGCGGCTTCGCGCTCGGATGGGAGCAGACCTTCAGTCTT
>JANOJW010000026.1:0-1596 GCA_031418955.1 Hyphomicrobiales bacterium
GAGCCGGCTGTCGACCTCGAGCTCGCCGCCCATCGCGCGCACCAGCTGACGCGAGATGGCGAGGCCGAGCCCCGTGCCGCCGCGCTTCCTTCGCACCACGTCGTCGATCTGCTGGAAGTCGGCAAACAGCAGCGGGATTTGCGCTGCCGCGATGCCGATGCCTGTGTCCTCGACGACGAGCATCAGGTCGACCGCGCCGGCCGCGGCCACGCCTGAGACCCTCACCGTCACGCCGCCCGCATCGGTGAACTTGATGGCATTGCCGACGAGATTGAGCAGGATCTGGCGCAGCCGCGTCTCGTCCCCGATCACCGTTGCGGGCAGCTGCGGGGCAATCGCGCAGGCGATCTCGAGGCCTTTCTCGCGAGCCTTCGGCGCCATCAATTCGACGACGTTCTGCACGCACACGTCGAGCGCGAACGGGGCTGGATGGATCTCGAGCCGGCCCGCCTCGATCTTCGAGAGGTCGAGGATCTCGTCGATGATGTTGAGCAGGTTGCGCGCCGAATGGTCGATGGCGTTGGCGTAGGACGCCTGCTCGGCCGTCAGCCGCGTGTCGAGCAGCAGCCCTGACATGCCCAGGATGCCGTTCATGGGCGTGCGGATCTCATGGCTCATCGCGGCCAGGAAGCGCGACTTGGCGCGGTTGGCTGCCTCCGCCTCGTCACGGGCGCGCGTGAGGTCGGCTTGCGTCGAGCGCGCCTCCGTGATGTCGCGGCCGATCAGCTGCTGCTCGGTGATTTCACCGTCCTCGCCGCGGATCGCATGCTGCTCGAAAGCGAACCAGCGGGGCCCTGAGTGCGTGACGACCTGCTGCTCGAAATGCCGCCGGTGGCGCGACTCGGCCGGCGGCCGCGGCACCGGTGGCGCGCCGTGTATCGTCTCCAGGCGAAAGGCGGTGCCGAGCACCGCGCCGGCCTCGACCGCGAACGTCCGGCAGTAGGCGCGGTTGACGAACGTCAACCGCCCTCGCGCGTCGACCCGCACGATCACGTCGGCCTGGTTGTCCAGGAGATCGCGGTAGCGGGTCTCGTTGTCGCCGATCTCCCACTGCAGGTCCTTGAGCCGCTCGATGCCGCGTTCCAATCGCTCGCCGAGCACGGAGACACGGGCGAGATCCCCGGTGGCTGACGGCTGTTTGCGGTCGAAGCGGCGGATGATGGCGAAGACGGCGGCAGCACCTGTGAGCCCGACGCCGACCACCAGCAGCACATGCGCAAGCCCGAACGGCAGCGACAGCAGCGCCGCACCGGCGAGCAACGATACGGTTCCCGATGCGAGCACCGGCACGATCAAGCCCATCGCCGGGGCGCCGGCCAGATGGCTTTGGAGCCGGCGCGCGATCGATCCACTGCTACGGCCAAGTGCGCTCGATCCATGCGCGGCGGCGACGCCAACGGCGTCGAGCGCGCTGCGAATGCGCGGCAGATATCGAAGCAGCGACAGGAACACTTAAGGGACGCCTTGCGGAACGCTTATGGACTTTTCTTGTCGGCGCATCAGATCACGTAGACATTGAGAAAACTTTGCGGGCTTCTTTTAGGTTTAAGCATCGCTTACAACGTGTTCCATTAGTTGCCTGGCTTCAGCCTGGCA
>JANOJW010000027.1:0-6243 GCA_031418955.1 Hyphomicrobiales bacterium
TGAGTTGTCGGCCAGAGACCCGTTCGGGTGGGTTCAGCCGGAGCCACTCGTTCCACAGCGAAACCAGTCGTTCACTGAACCAAGCGTTGGGATACGCTCGGGTCATGCCCGGCCGGTTGCTGCGGTTCCACGGACCCCGACGGCAGTACGCCGATTGCTTTGCCGCACCCTTGGAGACGCCGCGAGCCAACAGGTGGCGGTACAGGTAGCGAGCCCGGCGGCCCTTCTGGCGCAGGATGATCATCCGCAGACGTCTGCGGAGGTGAGCATCGAGGCGCCGAAAGTTCCGAGCCCCCTGCTCGGTGCAGATCCGGAAGTAAGCAATCCACCCTCGCAAGTATCGGTTCGCCTGCTCCCAGCAGGCCTGCAACGACTGGCCCCACGTCCGGGGGGTCAATTCCAGGAATCGGCACAGGATTCGTTGCACGCTCCGAGACGATAGGTGAACCTCCACGCGCTCCTCTCGGTTCCGCGTCAGTCGGAAACCGAGAAAGTGCAGATTGCCGGGGCGATCCACCGTCGTCTTCTCCTCGTTCACCTTCAGGCACAAGCGCCCTTCGATGAAACGCCGAATCGACGCCAGTACACGATGCCCCGCCCGCTCGCTACGCACGAAGACGTTGGGGTGAGTCGCCCGGGGGAATCGCACCCCCAGGCGCTCGCAGAACCGTACTTGAACGTCTCCGCTCATACGGCTCCCATCATCCGGCCGCCGGTGTTACGCCCAGCAGTTGCCAGTGGGCAAACATCCGAGGCTCGCGATGAGCGATCCCGCCGAGCCAGTGCTCAGCTCGACGACGATGCCTTCGCAGCCTTTTGTATTTCCTCATGGCCCAACGAACCAGGAGTCCGTTGAAGTGTCGGAAGGTCGGGTACAGCGCGGACTTGTAGAACCGCCCGTAGTACTGGATCCAGCCGCGAAGGACTGGGTTCCACATGCGTGCCAGGTCGTCGATGGCCTTGTCGCTCCGCAAGTTGATATGCCAGCGCCGCATTTCCTGTCGCATCTTCTTCGCCGCTTCGCTGCTGACGGCCGGGGTGAAGTTCACGAAGAACTTCCCCATTCGATTCTTCGACCGGCGAGGACGAAACGTGTACCCCAGGAAGTTGAACTTCTCGTGGAGGTACCTCCCCCTCCGATCGTCATCCTTGCAGTAGACGATTCGCGTCTTGCCAGGATGCACTTCCAGCCGGCAGCGTTCGAGCCGACGCTTGATGCTCTCCAGGATCCGCTGCGCCTGCTTCTCGCCCTTGCAGTGCGCGACAATATCGTCCGCGTATCTCTCGAACGGTACGTCCGGGTGCGTCTGGCGCATCCAGTCGTCGAACGCGAGGTGCAAGAAGATATTGGCCAGAAGGGGGCTTGCGACTCCTCCTTGCGGTGTCCCCTTCGTACGCGGTACCAGCGTTCCGTCCTCCATCTGCACGGGGGCTTCGAGCCACCGCTTCACATAGAGGTGGATCCACGGGCACTGCGTGTACTTCCCCACAGCTCGCATGACGAGCTCGTGGTCGAGGTTGTCGAAGAAGCCCCGAACGTCCAGGTCGATCACCCAGTCGTAGCGCCAGCATCTCTGTCTGGTCGCTGCGAGGGCGTCGGCCGCAGACTTTCCTGGCCTGTACCCGTAGGAGTCGGGATGAAAATACGGCTCCACCGCCGGCTCCAAGTACATCTTGACCACCGTCTGGGCGATTCGATCCGAAACAGTCGGTATGCCCAGACGCCTCTCCCCTCCGTCCTTCTTCGGTATGCCTACCGAGCGGACGGGGGGCGGGAAGTACGTCCCCGACGACATGCGATTCCAAATCTTGTAGAGGTTGTTCTTCAGGTTCTTCTCGAAGTCCTCGATCGATTCGGAATCGACTCCGGCGGCTCCACGGTTCGCCTTGACCCGCTTCTACGCCGCCCACACCACCTTCTTGGAAATACTGAACGGCTTCGCCTGGCTCGACGACTCCTCCCGCTCGCGCGGTTGACCGCCGGGACAGGCCGGATGACGCGACCCCTTCGCTCCATCGAGTTTCCCCGACTTCTCAGCTACTACGGGTCGCTCCGTCCCCGTGCCTCGCATCGGTACTCTCACCCTCGTGGTTCGTCCACTTGGATTTCTCCCTTCACATCGAGGCGACAGGTTCCCACGTTCCGCACAAGGGCCTGGACCAGGTTCACGCCACCTCTATGCCGGATGTCGCCCACGCCAGCTACAGGCTCCTCGTGGGCTTGTCCCGGGCCAACGACTCGTCCCGGTTTCGACATCGTCCCTACGCTTTCGACACGTTCACGGTGGTTCACCGAAGTTCGTCTCCCTGGTCCTCACCTGACGCGGTCTTGCCGCGCCGTTTCCCATGACGCTCACCACCCCGGCTCTTTACCGGAGCAGCTCATGGTGGTTTGGAGCCTGTCCCTGCCGACCGGCTCCGAGGGGCCATCCCTCATCCCTTGTGCAGCAAGGCTGCTTTCAGGCGGCCATCACGGCCTCCCTTCCGCGCCGTCGTGGCGCACCATCATCGGCGTAACGGACAAAACGCAGCCCCCGTCGCTCCATCTCCCAGTCCAACTCGTCCAAGACGATGTTGCTGAGCAGCGGCGAGAGCGGGCCGCCTTGCGGTGTCCCTTCCTCCGTGGACACCCGGGTCCCGTCCGGCATCACCACCTTCGCCTTCAGCATCCGGTGCACGAGCTTCAGCACCCGGCCATCCGCGACCCGCTGCCCCAATCGGTTCAGGAGGCGCTGATGGTTCACGCGATCGAAGAACTTCGAAAGGTCCAAATCGACCACGATGCCGTAGCCTTGCTCGACGTACCGCTTTGCCTCGGCGATGGCAGTGTGTGCCCCTCGCTCGGGACGGAATCCGTGACTGCTCGCGTGAAACGTGGGCTCGAAGATCGGCTCGAGTACTTCTCGGACCGACTCCTGCACCCAGCGGTCCACGACGTTCGGGATGCCAAGACCGCGTTGGCCGCCCCCAGGCTTGGGAATCCAAACCCGGCGCACGTCCCCCGGCCGGTAGCCTCCCGATAACAGCTCACGGCGCAGCTTGGGTAGGAGCCGTCGAGACGCCTCGACGAACTCATCCACGCCGCATCCGTCCACGCCTGCCGCGCCCCGATTGCGCGCGACCTTGAGCAGCGACCGCGCCAGATTCCGCTCGGACGCTACCCGTTCCAGCAGGCGACTCGTGTCGCCCTCCCGGGTGGCCGGAGTCTTCGCCTCCTTGCCGTTCGCTATCAGCAGCAGCCAGGCTTTGCCCTCGGGTTCGCCCGAAGACTCCGCTCGACCGCCCCCTTGCAGGCTGTCGGCAAACGCGAACGCCAGTTGGCGACCTCCGGCCCTTCTCAACCTGTCATCCCCTTCGCTCCACCGGCGTTAACCGGCTTCCTCGCTACTACGGGGTGATCCGACTTCTCCGCGGGCTTCGCACACACGTCGTTGCCTCCGTGTGCGCTACCGCGGACTCCGCGCTCGCGGAGCCGCGGACCCGGGGAGATCTCCTGGGGTAAAGAGGGCCAATGTCCCGCCGCCACCGCCCCCAATACTGTCCCGCCCACGGACGGATATCGGGCGTCGTGCTGGAAAGCGCACTCACCCAGAGCGGACCAGCCTGCACAGGGGTTCACTCGCGTTCGGTGCTGCGGTATGTCTATGGCTTCCATCCCACACGTCCTCACGGCAAAGGGTTCCGGTGACATGACATCAGCGTCCACCTCGTGCAGCTGCCTTCGACTCGCGGTTGCCTCCGACAGGCCCCGCAGGGGACTCGCACCCCCAGCCCAGCGCACCTCCAGCACGCTTCGCGTGCTTCCGGCCGCCGCTCATGTCGAACGTTGGACGGACCGATCAACCCTGCCGGAAAGGCCCGTAACCTCTTCGGGCGTGGCAGAACGCACGAATCATCACGGCGTCCTGAGTGAAGGTGTAGTAGAGGTGAGACGAGGTGCGGCGGAGGTAGAGGCGACGCAATCCTGTGATTCTCGTTTGGGGATACAGGGTCCCAGCCCCTGGCATCCACGCGAGAAAGCGAATTGCCTGCTCGATCTCGTCTACCAGGGTTTCCAAGGGGCGGTCATTGTCGATCCACCACGTCTTGGCAGCGCGCAGCTGACCGCGTGCGATGTCAGCGAAAAGGACCGTGCGAGGTTTCACTTCGATCGCAGTTCGCGGAGGACCTCATTGGCGTCGGTGGTTCGGCCAGCTTCGACATCGGCACCAGAAGCGACAAGGGCACGATGGAGTGCCGCGCGATCATCGTCATCGAGCCAGTCACCCGGATCCATGGGAAGGAGCTCAACCTCGGTACCTTCCGGAAGGTCGGTAGGTTCGTCGACCACCAAGCGTCCTTTTCGCACCCGCGCCTTCAACGTCATGCTGAAAAAGGTACCAACGAATGGCACCGTTGACAACCGACGTTACGCAGGCCGCACAAACGGACCGTCCAACAAGCGCGTCAATCTGACGATCCGTCCTGTCACGCACGTTGCATGCGCAACGCGCGCGCCAGGCCGGCTCGCAGGTTACGCACAACGTTAGCAAGCCGGAAAGAGCCCTCAGAGCAATCGGCCCTATAATTCGCCCGTGATCTTCGCATGGGATCAAACCAAGGCCGCGGCAAACCGGAAGAAGCACCGGGTCGACTTCCACGAGGCGGCGTCAGTATTGGACGACCCGCTGTCGACCACCTTTCCAGATCCACAGCATTCCCTTCTCGAGCGGCGTTTCGTCTCAATCGGCGTATCTTCAGAAGCGCGCGTGCTGGTGGTTAGCCACACCGACACCGGCGAGATGGTTCGCATCATCAGCGCGCGTCGTGCGACGAGTCACGAACGGAGATTCTATGAAGAAGGTTCGTAAGCGGCCCTCGAACGGCATGCTCCCTGAGTACGACTTCGCGTCGATGAAGGGAGGTGTCCGAGGCAAATATGTAAAGCGGCTACGAGCGGGCTCGAACCTGGTGCTTCTCGAGCCCGACTTGGCAGAGGCCTTTCCCTCGGATGCAGCGGTCAACAAAGCGCTCCGCGCAGCGCTCGATGTCGCGTCGGTAGTGAAGGGCGGAGGCCGGCTTGCTAACAACGCGTTGCAGCGGACGCACTCGCCCGTCACGCCCCGTGCGAAGCACGGGGCACGCCGTGCGGCGCGCCGCTGAACGCGAACGTTAGCTGGACAAGGTCGCAGCGAGTGCGTCGGCTTGACAGCTTATGGGTCGTAGCCCATAATGCAGGTTGCCATGGCGACCATCGTTGATGGTGATTTCGAGTGGGACGCAGAAAAGGCGGCGTCGAATCTCGCGAAGCATGGCGTGTCGTTTCCGGAAGCTGCGACCGTTTTCGCCGACCCGCTGGCCGTGTATCTCGATGACGGCTCTGCCATCGGGCGCATGGTGGTCATCGGAACTTCGATTCGCGAGCGCATCCTCTGTGTGGTTCACCTTGAACGCGGCGATCGTGATCGAGTCATCAGTGCGAGGCGCGCGACTGCCGGCGAACGGGACGTTTACGAAGCAGGAGGCCGCCCATGAAGCCAGCACCGAAGCGAAGTGCAGAGTTGGACGTAGAGCCGGTTCGCGTGCTCGGCCGTGGGCTGAGGGCACAGCGCGGTGTCCACCTGTCGTTGCGTACGCTGCGCGAGGCCTCCGGGAAGACCCAGGGCGAGGTGAGAGCTGCATCCGGGATTGATCAGGCAGACATTTCGCGTCTTGAGAGTCGCGAGAGCTTCGATGACTGCCTGGTATCGACGCTGCAGCGGTACCTCGCTGCAATTGGCGCAGAGTTCGATCTCGTGGCGGTGTTCGGCGACAAGCGGATCACCGTAGTGGGTGCCGCGGCAACTCCGCCAAGAGCGAAGCCAGCTAACAAGGCGTTGCAGCGGGCGGGCCGAAGCTCGGCCCGCCGCTGAACGCCAACGTTGATATGACTTCTTCTGTCAAGACCAGAGCCGAGCGGTTGTTTTTCCACATGGTCGTTGTCTCCGTGGAATCCAGGACCTGAGCAGAGGCGGGGCCAGTAAATCCGACGGTTGATCCTGCTGATATCCGTTGGTTGGTTACCACCTTACTTGGTTCCGTCGAGCGCCTTCCTCGGTCTAGGCTCGAGGGTCGGCCGAGGCTGCCTCTTAACGCTATCGAGGGTTGCGCCAATACCGGGGCCGCGCCTCTGCCCAGACCCTGGAGTGGTTCGATTCGATTTACGCGGCGATCTTCACCTCCTTGGCGATGGCCCACATGAACGCGAGCAACTCGCGCGCGATC
>JANOJW010000028.1:0-8931 GCA_031418955.1 Hyphomicrobiales bacterium
GACCTCGGCTTCACCGACGCCGACCGGGTCGAGAACATCCGCCGCGTGGCCGAGGTGGCGAAGCTCATGACCGAGGCGGGGCTGATCGCGATCGTGTCGTTCATCTCTCCGTTCCGCTCGGAGCGGCAGATGGCGCGCGAGCTGTTCGGGCCCGACGAGTTCATCGAGGTGTTCGTCGACACGCCGCTCGCCGTCTGCGAGGCGCGCGATGTGAAGGGCCTCTACAAGCGCGCGCGTGCCGGCCAGATCAAGAATTTTACCGGCATCGACAGCGACTACGAGGCGCCGGAGCGGCCCGAGGTGCTGCTCGACGCGGGTGGGGCGCCGATCGACGCCATGGTCGAGGGACTGCTCGCCGAGCTCGGACGGCGAGGCGTGGTGTGACACGTGTACCGGCCTGTCCGCTCGATCACGGCGGGGGCTCGGCTGCGGCTGCATGATGCGCGCCAGATGCATCATCGGCACGAGGAGACGTCGCCATGCGCCCCGCAGAGAAATTCGGAATTGCATTTGCGGTCCTGGTGGCAATCGGCTTCGTCGTGGGCGTCAATCAAGCCGACGAATCGAGCAAGACTCGGGACTTGGGCTGCCAGGGCGACCTGTGCCTCAACGCCGAGGTGCTGTCCGAACAGCTCGTATTGAGTGTGCGCAGCAAATCCGACCGTCCGCTCGACCACTACAACCTGCAGGCCGACTGCGCGCCGGGCAATCACCGTATCGGTACCGATGGCGGGATCACGCTCGCCGTCCGCAACGACCGTGCTGGATCGCAGTGCACGGTGCGCATCCAGAGCTGTTCGGGCCTACTCGAGGCGCAAGGGCAGCCGCGCTGCTCGGCGTTTGCGGTTTGGGTCATGAGCACCGCAACGTTCTCAGGCGCCCTGCGCGATGTGTTCGGCAAGAGCGGCCGGTGAGGCGCGCGCGGCGGGCGATTTCGGGGTGCGGGACGCGCAGTGGGCTCCTTCGAGACCGCGCGTGACCTTAGCGCTTTTAGCACAAACCAGCGTGACGCTGTCAAATGCATGGCGTTAGGGTTAATCGCTGGCCCGGCCCCAGGCATGGGGCATCGAGACACGCTGCGGGCGCGTTGGGGCTGATCTCACCGCACGGACAGGCTCTTAGGTGATCTTGATCGTCTCGCTGATGGTGATGGTCTGGAAATGCAGCGGCACGATCACCGTCGTGTCGGCCCGCACCGCCCGCACCTCGTCGACGAAGGCCTTGGTGTGTGCGAGTGCCGCCTCCTGTGGCGCCCCGAACGGCAAGCCCTGGTCGTCCCAGTGCGTGGCGATCACGATCGGCGGCCGGCCGCAAGCGCGCAGCAGCCGGCCGGTGTAGTCGTGAATGTCGAGCCGGGGCCGCGCCGAGGCGACGAGCGCGATGTCGGGCCGCAGCCCATCGATCTCGCGCTCGATGAAGTTCATGGAGCCGAACAGCAGGATATCGCGGCCTCCAAAACGCAGCAGATAGGCGAGTGTGCCGCCTTCCACGTACTCATCGAGCGAGAGCGGCTGCTCGCGGCAGGGGACGGTGCCGAAGTCGCGATAGAGCTTGCAGGAGAGCGGCGAGTGCAGGCTCGGGATCACCTTCAGCGACAGCTCGGGGAACGCGTAATCCTCGCCGCCCTTGACGACGATGGTCTGCGCTTCCGGGATGCCGTTGTTGATGGCGACATTGACGGTGCTTTCAGTGCCGATCACCACCGCGCCCGTCCTGCGCGCGATGTAGGGCACGTCCATGCAATGGTTGAAATGTGTATGTGACAGCAGCACGTAGTTGGCCTTCGGCACGCGGGCGTCGACTGTTGCCGTGTCGGTGTCCGGCGCCTCGTGCATGTGTACGACCTTGCGCGTGTCGTCCGGCACCTCGGTGGCGTCGTTGGGGCCGTACTTGCGTCCCTTGAAGCGGATGCGCGAGAGGTAGGGATCGAGCAGCACCGTCGTCGCCCCATCGGTCATCGACCACCCCGCCGCGCCGAAATGCGTGAGCGAGAGAGCTGGGCGCCCGGTGATACGGCTGTTGAGATGCGCCGGCATGGGCGGGTCTCCGGACCAGGGATGCGAGGACGGCGTCAGACTTCGTCACTACCGCATGGCGTCCCGAATGCGGTCAAGGAGGGTAACATCCAACCTCATGCGGCACTCGCGGCGTGCCGATACTCGATTGCCGCAGTTTGCGCTTGTGACGTTGCAGGTTCACGATCTACGGTCGTGCGTCTCGTTCCGTCTGGATCAAGCCGTTTCGTACAGGACCTGCAGCTTGGCCGGCGTCGACAGAGGAGCCGCTTCGTGCGGGCGAGCAGAGATGGCAACGGAGTCATTGCACAACCCAGCGCCTCCACTCGACCTCGTTGGTCAGATCGCGCAACTTCTCGCCAAGCCGCTCGAGGTCCATGACATCGATTTGGACACGGCGTATTTCTCTCCAGTCGATGCAGCGTCACCGCACGAACTCCGGCCGCGTGTTCTGCTGCCGAACGACTATCGTTGGCAACCCGCCGGTGCAGGCGGCAAGCCACGTGTGCCGCTGCAGCTGTGCGAATTCCTCGCGTACAAGACGGCGCTGGCCTACGAGCCCGGAGACCGCATCGTGGCGTTTCTCGAGCGGTGCTGCAGCGGCGTGACGGGGATCAAGGTTTTCGATTCAGCGAACAGGACAGAGATTGCAGCCGGCGTGCTCGCCGATGCCCAGGGCTACGGCTTCGTCTTCGAGCGCAAGGCTTTCGTCATCTTCCGCGGCACGGCCAGCCGCAACGACTGGAAGCTCAACCGCATCGACCAGCTGACCAGCGATCTGGACAAGGCAGCAGACGGGCACACCGAGCAGCTCCGCAAAGACTATGGCGCCCTGCTCGGCACGCTGGGTAATCCCGATCCCGGCCGGCATGTCGGGTTCTCGATCGCCTGGGCCGCGCTCAAGGACGAAGTCGAGGATTGGCTCGCAGACGCGTTGGAGCACGGCCAAATCGACAAGATCGTCTACTCGGGCCACTCGCTCGGGGGGGCGATGGCGCTGGTCGCGGCATTCGACCACGCGCGCATCGAAGCTGATTTTTTCGAGCGCGATCGCGGCATTTCACCCGATCGCATCGGCGCGGTCGTGACGTTTGGAGCACCTGCAGTCGGGGGCGCCGAGTTTTCCGCCGCCTACAAAGCATTGCTGGGCGATCGCACGGTGTTGCTCGAATCGAGTGGAGACCTCGTGCCGCGCATCATGGGTCGCTGGTACTACCGCATGCTCTATCCGCTGCGGCAGCGCGTGCAGGCCGGCGTACAGGCGCATTTCGTATCGAGCAACGGGTTCGGCAAGGTGGCGACGCCGTGGACCTTTGCAAGCGAGCCGCCGCTGTCGGATGACGACATCGATGCAGCTTTGAGCAGCATCAAAGATGCGGCGGCGAAGGCGCTCAGGGACTTGGCCGAGAAGCAGAAAAAGCAGGAGCAGGCGGAAGCCGAGAAAGCCGCAGCCAAGGACAAAGACCCGTCGGCGCCCGTTGATGCCCCGTCCAAGGCCGAACCGCCGAAGCCCGAGCCGGTGCCGACCTGGGTCTATTGGCTGGTGCTTGGCGTGGTCGTCATAGTGGCCGGCGGTATCGCGTGGTATTTCGTGCGGCGCAAGCTGTTTTCCCATGACATCGAGCAGCGCTACGCGCTGTATCTCAGCACACTGGCCTACCAGCAGATCAGAGCCAAACACGGTGGCGATCTCGATCTGGCGAACAAGGAACTCACCGAACATCTGCGCTTCGTGCGCGGAGACCTCGCGTCGAGCCATGACATCGCGAAAGAAATCCCCGCCGTCGACGGCCGGGCGACGGCGTTCTTCGCATCCGTGCAGGCCTTGCCGGTGCCCATCGCGATCCGCAATGATCCGGCATTCGTCGAGTTCCTGAGGCGAAAAGAGACGTTCGTTTGAACCTGGATCACCCATGCTGATGTCCGCCGCCGACTTCCGCGACAGCCTGCGCCGCTACCGTCCGCGCGTGTTCGTCAACGGCAAACGGGTCGACAGCGTCGCCGACGAGCCGCTGCTGGCGCCCGGCGTCGCAGCGACCGGCGTCACCTACGACTTCGCGCTGAAGCCCGAGCATGCGCAACTCATGCTGGCCAAGCAGAAGACATCCGGTAAGACCGTCAACCGGATGCTGCACATCAACGAGACCTCGACGGATCTGTTGATGAAGCTCGAGGCGGTGCGGCTCGTGTGTCGCGAGTCGGGGTGCGCGCAACGCTATCTGACGCACGATGCGCTGAACGCCCTCTATCAGGCGACGCATCTGATCGACGCCAACGGCACGGGGCGGGGCTATCACCAGCGCTTCCTCGCCTACCTGCACAAGGTGCAGGACGAGGACCTGACGCTGGGCGTCGCCATGACCGACGCGAAAGGAGATCGATCAAAGCGCCCCGGCGCGCAGGCCAACCCCGACGTCTATGTGCACATCACGGAGCGCCGTCGCGATGGGCTGGTGATCCGCGGCACCAAGGCGATCGTCACCGGCGCCCCCTACATGCACGAGTTCCTGGTGATGCCGTGCCGCACGATGACGAAGGAGGACGCCGCGTTCGCGGTCTGCTGCGCGGTGCCGGTCGATGCGCCGGGCGTCACCATCATCTCGCGCGCCGCGGGCCGGGCCGGCGACAAGGCCGCGATCTACTCGTCGAAGTACGGGCAGGCGACCGGCGTCGTGCAGTTCGACGACGTGTTCGTGCCCTGGGATCGCGTGTTCGCGGACGGCCAATATGTCGAGGCGGGGCTCCTCACCACCCACTACGCGACGCATCACCGCCACTCGTGCATCGGCGCGCGCGCGGGCTTCGGCGATCTGCTGATCGGGGCCGGCGCGCTGATGATCGAGGCGAACGGGCTCGATCCCGACAACCACGGCCATATCCGCGACGCCATGGTCGAGCTGATCAAGATCGTCGAGGGGTTCTTTGCCTGCGGGGTGGCGGCGTCGGTCTACGCGCTGAAGGATCCTTGCGGCTCGGTGATGCCGGACGCGGTGTTCTCCAACATCGGCAAGTTGCTGCTGGCGACCCAGATCTACGACATGCATCGCATTGCCCATTACGTGTCGGGCGGGCTCGTCGTGGCGCTGCCGGGACCCGACGAGGACCACAATCCGGAGACGGCGGCCTCGCTCGCGGCGGTGCTGGCAGGCCGGCCGGACATTCCATCCTCGCAGCGGCTCCAGGTCGCCCGCCTCGTCGAGGATCTGACCGCGACGCAGACGGGCGGGTGGATGTCGCTGATCTCGCTGCACGGGGGAGGAAGCCCCGAAGCCATGAAGCGCGAGATCTGGCGCAACTATCCGGTCATGGAGAAGGCTGACCTGGTGGAGAAGCTGCTCGACCGCGGCGCGCTGGCCGATGGCCGTCGCGCGTCGAAGCAGCCGGGCCGCTGCTGCGCCACCGGATGCACCGCGCCGGAACCAGGCAAGGCGGAGGTTCCGCAGGTGGCAAGCCCACAGCCGGGGGCGAAGGACGCGGCGGAGTAGACGGGCGCAGGTGTCAGATACCCGACAAGACGAGTGCGGCATGTTCAAGGGCGGCGCGTGTCGGGTGTCTGATGCCGGGTGGCTGGAGCAATGAGCGCGACGATCGGCATCAGACACCCGACATCTCAGGCTCGAGCGCATTCGAGAGCGCAGTGGTCGGGTATCTGACACCTGCCGCGCTAAATCTCTTGCGCGCCCCAAAGGTCTTGGTGGCGTCACCGTCTGAGGGATGTAGTCACCCATGAGGTCATCGAGGTCATCCTGTCGCGTCGCGGACGTGCTATGATGCCGCTGGGTCTTGCGCTGATCATCGCGTGCGTCGGCGCCACCGCCCGCGTTCAGGTGCCAGGTCCGAGCACCCCGCACGCATCTGCGCCCGAAGCGCCGCCGCGCCAGACCGTGGCCATTTGCGCCGAGCGCACCAACGGCTGCATCGTCTGCAAGCGTTATCCAGACGGCGTCGAGCACTGCTCGCTGCCGGGCATTGCTTGCCAGCCGGCAGCGTGGCGGTGCATGCCCGATGTGACGAGACCGATCGATTCGCAGCCCGCGCGCTGAGGCACCTCGCGCCGGGCAGGAAAGGGGCGCCATGCTCGCCGCCGACGCCTTCCGTCCGCAACTGCATGCTGCGATCGAGACGTTGCGGGCCTGGAGCCGTGGCCTCGCCGATTGCGCCACCATCGACGAGGCCGAAGCCGCCGACCATTGGCGTGTGACCATCGCGCCGCATGCGCCGGCGGCCTGCCCGGTCGAGCTGATCCTACACGCGGGCCAGCGCTTCGACATCGCCATCGGCCCCGAGACCTACGAGGACCAGCCGCTCGACGATATCGCGCTCTTCGCATCTCTGCTCGGGGCGATCGCGGAGGGCCGCGTCGTCACCCGCACTTGGTCCACACAGGCAACCGGCGCCGTCGTCGAGACCGAGACGGTCATTGATCTTAGCGGCGACGGCGGAGCGAAGTGGGCGGGTAGCCGTGCCGATCCCGTGCTTGGCCGCCTGACGACCAGGGACGCCTGCGAGGCGCGCACGCGGCACTATGCGCCCTATCGATCGCCGCCCGCGACTTGACTCGCAGGCGGCGGCGTCCATGTTCGTGGCATCCTCACGCGCGCCTCAACCGATGTTCCACTACTTCGATGCCATTCCCCATCCTCGCCATCGATACCTGTCTTGGCGCCGTCTCGGCCGCCCTCGCCTGGCGTGAGGGCGATGGGGGAACGCGCGTCGCCAGTGATTGGGAAACCTGCCGGGGCGGCCACGCCGAGCGCCTGATGCCGATGATCGCGGTGCTGCTGGCGGAGGCCGGCATCTCGGGGCGCCATGTGCGGCGGATCGCCGTCACGCTCGGGCCCGGCACCTTTACCGGCGTGCGCACAGGGATCGCTGCGGCGCGCGGATTGGCGCTGGCTTGCGGCGCGGAAATCGTCGGTGAGTCGAGTCTCGCGGTGATCGCGGCGGGTCTGGATGACGGGGACGACACCGGGATCGCGGTCGCCGTCGATGCCCGCAAGGGCGATGTGTTCCTGCAGCTGTTCGCGAACGCGCGTCAGGCGACGACCGAGCCGCTGCTGCTGCCGGTTGCCGAAGCAGCCGCTCGCCTGGCGGGGCGCCGCTGGCGGATCGTCGGATCGGCCGCCGAGCACCTCGCCGATTGCGCGGTCAAGCTGGGTGCCGGCGTTGTCGATGTGCTCAGCTCCGTCGAGCCCGATGCGGCGTCGCTCCTCGCGCTGGCGCCGAGCCTGACGCCGCTCGCGGCCGTTACCCCGCTTTATCTGCGAGCGCCCGATGCGGTGCCGCAGGCCGGCAAGGCGGTTCCAAGAGCCGGACCATGAGCCGGCCCGCGACCAGCGCTTCGATCGTGCGCGCGACGGCAGGCGATGCCGAACCGATCGCGGCCCTACACGCGACGCTGTTCGAGACCCCCTGGAGCCCCGAGACGTTCGCGTTGATGCTGGCGCGCGACACCGTCACCGGGCTCATCGCCCGCCAGCCACAGCCCGAGGCGGCGCTCGCGGGCTTTGCCTTCGTGCAGGTGATCCTCGACGAGGCCGAATTGATGTCGATCGGCGTCGCCGCAGCTGCACAGCGCCGGGGCGTCGGCCGTGCGCTCGTGCAGGCAGCACTTATGCAGGCAGCCGCGTCGGGCGCGCGCGCGCTGCATCTCGAGGTCGCGACGACGAATGTCGCAGCCTGCGGGCTGTATCAGCGCCTCGGGTTCCAGCAGGTCGGCGTGCGCCGGGGCTACTACGCGATGCGAAATGGCCGCGTCGATGCGCTTCTGCTGCGCGTCGAAATCAGCTGACGACGCGGCTCAGATCCGCCAGCCCGAGTGCATCGCTGCAACGCCGCCCGTGAGATTGCGGAACGACACGCGCTCGAAACCAGCCGCGCGGATCCTCGTTGCGAAGGCTTCCTGGGGCGGGAACTTCCGGATGCTCTCGACGAGATATTTGTAGGGCTCGCTGGCGCCGGCTGCGAGTTGGCCGAGCCGCGGGATCACCTCGAACGAATGGAAATCGTAAAGGCGATCGAGCACGGGCACGTCGACACGGCTGAACTCGAGGCAGAGGAAACGGCCGCCGGGTTTGAGCACGCGGAAGGCCTCGCTCAGCGCGCGGTCGATGTGCGTGACGTTGCGGATGCCGAAGGCGATCGTGTAGGCGTCGAAGCTCCGGTCGGCAATCGGCAGCGCCTCGGCGTTGCCCTCGATGCACGCGATGCGCGCGTCCAAGCCGGCGGATGCAACCTTGCGCCGACCAACGCTGAGCATTTCAGGGCTGATGTCGCAGATCACCGCCGTCGTGCCGCTGCCGGCGCGTCCGAGCACGCGCAGCGCCACGTCCCCGGTGCCGCCAGCCACATCGAGCAGGCGGAAGGCGTGGGAACCGCGCGGAGCCCCGAGCCAGGTGACGAGGTCCTCCTTCCAGAGCCGGTGCAGACCGCCCGACATCAGGTCGTTCATCAGGTCGTAGCTCTCGGCGACGGTGGCGAAGACCTCGTTGACGAGGTCCTGGCGCTCGGATTGGGGCACCTGGCGGTTGCCGAAGCTCGTGGTGGCGGCGGTGCTCGTCGCAGCGGAGGGTGGGGGCTTCGAGGGATCGCTCATACCGGCAACCTACGGAAGCGGCGGCGGCCGATCAATGCGCGAAATCAGGCTCGGACTACGGCGGCGGGCTCGTGCAGGCCTGCACCGAGTCAGAACACCTTGCCGCCTAGCGTCATGATGCCGCCGAACACGAGGAACACCGCGGCGATGAGCGCGAGGACGGCGCGGCCGATGCCCGCGATTGTCGCCTGCTCCTGGTCCTCGTAGGCGCGCGCCTCCTTGCGGCCGGTGATCATCGGCGTCACCAGGTTCTCGCGCTTCCATACGAGGTACAGCAGGTTCGCCACGATGTGCAGCGCGATGACGGCGAGGATTACGTCG
>JANOJW010000029.1:0-5014 GCA_031418955.1 Hyphomicrobiales bacterium
CGCAAGGGCAACCGCAAGGTGTCCCTGCAGATCTCGGGCTTCGTCGCTCACAACGTGATGTTCTGGGACGACGGCATCCGCAGCGACATGTATATCGCTGACGGCGGCAACTACGGCTCGCGCTTCCGCTTCACGGGCAACGCCAAGATCAGCCCGCAGCTGACCGCCGGCTTCCTTTACGAGTTCGGCGCTTCTGAAGCTCAGATCAATAACGTCAACCAGGGTAACGGCGGCGACGATCTGAACCCGAACGCGATCGCGCTCCGCGACACCACGGTCTGGCTGCGTCACAGCCAGCTCGGCATGGTCAAGATCGGCCATGGCTCGACCGCGACCGACAACCTCGTGCTGATCGACTTGGGCGGCTTGGGCGGCGCTTCGACGCCGGACGTGGCGCTCTATGGCGGCGGCATGCGCATTGCCCGGTCGGATGCGACGGACATTTACGCCAACGGTGGCGCCAGCATCGCCTCCAATGGCGCCAGCACCGGTGTCACTTGGACGGCGATGATCCGCGGCCACGAGTCCTGGGACACCAACCGCCGCAACCACGTTCTGTACGAGACGCCGTCACTCGTCGGCTTCACCGTGCAGGCCGCGGTCGCTGAGGACAACTACTGGGATGTCGCTCTGCGTTATGCTGGCGAGCTCGGTGGCTTCCGCATCGCGGGTGGCATCGGCTACCAGGAAGATACGGAGTTCAACGCCCCGGCTGGCTTCGGAGCCAATCCGCCGTCGGTTCAGTGCACCTTGAACTGCGGCTCCAAGGCGACCGACCTGAAGGGCGCACTCTCGGTCATGCATATCCCGACCGGTCTGTTCGTCACGGGTTCGGCTGGTCGTCGTGAGATCGAGAACCTCAACACAGGCCTCGGCGGCGCCACGTCGTATTCTCGCGACGGTTCTTACTGGCACCTCGCGGCTGGTATCTCGCAGAACTTCTTCGGCATCGGCCGCACGACGATCTTCGGCGAGTACGGCAACCACAAAGACATGTACACGATGGTCGATGTGACCGCGACGCGCAGCGATGCGACCAACTGGGGCCTAGGTATCGTCCAGCATGTCGATGCGGCCGCCATGGAAATCTACATCGCCTACAAGCACTTCGAGGCGGATTACACGATTGGCGCCAATGCGAACGGCGCTCCGCTCGCAGCCTCGACGGTCGTCAACCTTCGCGACCTCAACATGTTCCTCGTCGGCACCCGCATCAACTTCTGATCGGTTCCAACAGGGTCATCCAACGGAAAGGCCGCCCTCGGGCGGCCTTTCTGCGTCGTGGTGCGGATCGCTACTGCCTAACGGTCGTCATCCTCGGGCTTGCTTGCCCTCGGCGAACGCAAGTCGCGATTGTCGGCAGCACGTCGCCTATCGTGGCCCCACCGGAAACCGCAGCACTCTGCTTCTCCCTTCCCCCGGACTGTCGGACCGGCAGGACGACGCCTTCCTCTGCTTCTCCCTTCCCCCTCGTCGATGCGGAGCATCGCTCCGCGATGACGGGGGAAGGGCGGGGATGGGGGTGGTGCACAACGCTGATGAATTGCACACCCCCCACCCCAGCCCTCCCCCGCGTCGATGCGAAGCATCGCTTCGTGACGACGGGGGAGGGAGTTCGCGCGAGGCTCACCAAGAAGTTCAAGCAAATGCGATTGCCCTGGGGATGGGCGTGGTGCAAGGCGCGATCAGCCGCTTACCTCCGCGGGCCAAACCACCGGAAACGCCGGCCCCTCGAACGGCGCGCCGTCCTCGAACACGAGATCCGGGAATGGCGGCGACGTCCGCCCCGGGCGCTTGGCAAAGCGCGCATCGTCCCCGACCCAGCGGAACGAGACCGCACGCCGGCGGTTGGCGGTGTTGTTCGCCGGTGCGCCGTGCAACGTGCGAAAATCGAACGCTACCGCGTCGCCCGGCTGCATCGCCCAGCCCAGCACCTGGAACGTGTCGCGGTCGCGCTCCATGTCGGGCACCGCCTCGCTGGTGTCGCCCTGATAGAGCGAGCTGCCGTCGAAGCGCTGTGGCCTGAAATCCCGCCCCCAGCGATGCGAGCCCGCCACGTACTCGACGCCGACGTCGCGCGGGACGGAATCGAGCGGCACCCAGAAGCTCACCGACTGGCGCCCCTCGACCAGATAGTACGGCTGGTCCTGGTGCCACGGCGTCTTCATGCTGGTGCCGGGCTCCTTGACCAGCACGTGTTCGTGGAAGATGCGCGCCGTCCGCGATCCCATCAGCCGCGCCGCCGCTTCCGCCATACTCGAGGCCAGAACCGCATCGCGAAAGCCGGCGATGCGCTGCCAGTTGCAGTAGTCCTGGAAGAACATCGCCGTGCCGTCGGGTGGCTGGTAGCTGCGCTGGAACGGGCTCGGCGCCGCCATGTTCTGCGCAACCGCATCTGCGAGCGCCGGGACATGCGGCCGCATGAGACCCGGGATCAGCACGGCGCCGTCGCGCTGATAAGCCTCGACGACTGCGTCCGTGACGGCGTCCAGAATCATAGGCGTTGCCAAAGACATTCGTCAGGCTCCCGGCGGCTTGAAGAACGGGGCGCCGACCAGGATGCTATTCTCCTGTTTGATCAGTGCACCGAGTTCGCCCGTCTTCTTGATGTAGACCTGCCAGTCGGGATCGGCCTGCATGGCCGCGCGGCGGGTGGCGCGGTCGGTCACGTCCTTGTAGGCCCAGATGTGCACGAACTGGTTGATGTCGCCGACCTCGGTGGTGGCCCACAGATAGGGTTTTCCAAGATGCTTTGTTTGCGGCGCCATGCCGAACTTCTCGTAGATTTCCATCTGCGCCCGGATAGTGCCCGGACGGCAGGTGTAGGTGCGCATGTCGAAGATCATGTTTGCTCTCCTCGTCGGTTGGGGTGCATGCGATAGTGGGGCCGAACACGAGAATTGCGCAAGGGAGCGAGGTTTAATCGATGAGCGAAGCAACTGCCCAGACAGGGACAGGCATGCTCGAGCGCCGGCGGATCGAGGCCGGCATCCTGAAACATGTGTACGAGACGCTGAAGTCGAGCCACGGCGTCGAGGCAGCGCAGCGTGCGATCGCCGATGCGGTGCGGCGCGCCTCGATCGAGCAGGGCGCTGCCATGCGCGCGGAGGACGGCGGGCGCACCTCGATGCAGACCTTCATCGACCGCCAGGAGCTGTGGACCCGTGGCGGGGCGCTGGCCATCGACGTCAAGGAGCAGTCGCCGGACCGCTTCCGCTTCAACGTCACGCGCTGCGAATATGCACGCATGTACAAGGAGATGGGCCTCGGCGAGATCGGCCACCTGCTGTCCTGCCAGCGCGACGGCACCTTCTGCGAGGGCTACGACGCGAATCTGAAACTGGCGCGCTCCCAGACCATCATGCAGGGCGCGAGTCACTGCGATTTCGACTACACCTACGAGACGTGAGGTAGCCCGCCCGACGGCTTTCGAGTGGGACGCATCAGCCAAATATTTCCGAAAATCGGCACGGCGCCCTGTCTCCCTCCCCCCATGCGGGGCTACGGGATTCACACATTTTCTTGTTTCCGACATAGGGTCCAGCCGTGATTGAGCGCTTCGAACTGGGCCATGCCCAGGTACATGGTCTTGGGTCCTGGCGGCTTCTGGCTGGCATAGCCGGTCCAACCGCCGAGCCGGGCGATGATCCAGGCCGCCGCGGCGAGGGTGTCCGGCGGGTGGGGATTGAGCTGCTTGTCCGTCTTGCCGGGCAGGTCTCGCTCGATGGCCGCAAGAACGCGCACTTGGCGGGGTGTGAAGGTATCGCTGATCGGCTGGCGGGTCGCCCCATCCCTCGCCATCACCAGCTGCAGCGTCTGCATGGCCGCGATCAAGGCAACGGTAACGAGGTTCATCAGCGCATGCCCCTCGACGACCTGGCTCTCCTCGACGTTGAAGCCGTGCGTCTTCAAGGTGCGGAACAGCTGCTCGATCAGCCAGCGCTTCTTGTACCAGCCGACGATCTCGAGCGCTTGCGCGAGGCTGTCGACGGCGTGTGTGGTGAGCAGCACCCAGCGGACGCGATCGCAGCCCTTGGGCGGGTCGATCTCGGACACCACGACGAGGCTCAACGCGACGCTCGCCGGCAGGCCCGTGGCACCGCCGGCCCGCCCCGGCCGCTTGAGTTCGATGCGTCCAAAGCCGACACCGACGGTCGCCGTGCGCTTGGGACGACCGGGTTTCTCGGGCACCTCGATCTCGTATCGGTGGTGCGTCGCGAGGCCGTCGGCGTGCGCCATCAGCAACCCGCCCCCGACAAGGCCGCGATCCTGGGCGGCACGGACCAGGAGGTGGTGGCCAGGCCTGCGCGCCTCGGCGAACAGCTCGTAGATGTCGCCTTCCCGGTCACAGACCTGCGTCACCGTGCGGGCCTCGGCCAAGGTCTCCCAGCTCGATCGCGCGGCCTCGATCCAGCGTTGCGATTCCTTGTCCTCGATTCCGCGCTCGTGGCGCGTCGTCTCGATCTTGCCCGGCCGCTTCCAGATCGTGCCGCCGGCCAACCCGATGATGCCGCCGTGGCCGGCCTCGACGGCCAGGACAGGATGGATGAAGAAACCCACATCGGTGCCGTTGCCGGCGGGACCGAGCCCGCGGACGCGGCCGGCATGGGCCTGATAGTTGATCTCGCTGGTGTCCTGAATGGCCAGCACGTGGCGCCCGGCGACGCGGCCGGCGCAATGGCTGGCGGCGGTGGTGAGCATCTCGGCGGCCGTCACGCGGGGGCTGTTGAGAAAGCGCGAGTAGCGGACCTCGCCGGCATGCCCGCCACCCAGCCGCCGCAAGCAGACGGTACGACGCGCACGCATGCGGGCGAGCAACGCCGCGCCCCCTTTTTGCGGCGCAGGTCGCCGAAAGTGCCGATATCCGTGAGCTGCCCGGTCATGTCGATCTCTCCGAATCAGAGCCTGATCGACACCAACAGAATCACACGAGAGACGAGCCATGCAACGGCCTTTCATCGACAAAACGCCAAGCGACTCCAGCGACTCGAAAAAATCCGTGTATGCCGTAGCC
>JANOJW010000030.1:0-3745 GCA_031418955.1 Hyphomicrobiales bacterium
CAATGAATGAAACTGAGGCCCTCCTGCTCGAGCAGCATATCGTAGGCGATCTCGGGTGCCGTCACGCCCATCCTCGCCGCCATGGCCTCGATCGAGTCCTCGGCTTTCGGCAGATAGTTCGGTGGATCGCCGAAACGATACATGTGCTTGTATTCGAGCCGCCGGATCAGCGGGAACGTCGCGCCTGCGATCGGATCCTCGGACAGGATTTTCCGGCGGACCTCCGGGTCGCGCATGCGTGCCACGCGCTCATGCACGGGCAGCTTGGCGATCGACTTGTAGGTCGGCGTGCCGGAGAAGGGGTTCTGGCTGCCCTCGAGGCCGAGCAGCACGCCGACGGCGCGCGGCGCCGTGACGGCCCTGATGTTGACGCCGTCCTTCAGGGCCTGATCGGCGCAAGCGACCAATTCTTTCCACTGGTCGCGCCGGGTTGGCTCATGCCGGCGGCTGACCGAGAACACCACAGGCCGGCCAGATGTCTCAGCCACCCGGCGCAGCATGTCGAACTCCGACTTGGTATCGGGCTCGGTCCAGTCGGAAACGAACTCGACGAAGCCGGACCCCGCATCCCGGAGCCCCATGGCAATGCCGGCGAGCTCGTCCTCGTTGGCCCGCAGCGTCGGCGTGTATTCGCCGTTGAGCGATTTGTGGCTGATGGTGCGCGAGGTCGAGAAACCGAAGGCCCCGGCCTTGACGGCGTCGCGCGCAATCGCCCGCATTTGCATGATGTCAGCTGCGGTTGCCTTCTCGTGCCGGATGGCGCGATCGCCCATCACGTAGACTCGCACGGCAGCATGCGGGAGGAGTGCGCAAAGGTCGATGTCCCTCTGCTTTGCCTCGAGCGAGTGGAAGTACTCGGCGAAGGATTCCCACGTCCACTTGAGGCCTTCGTGCATGACGGGGCCCGGAATATCCTCGACGCCTTCCATCAACTCGATCAGCTTGTCACGATCCTGCGGTTTGCACGGCGCGAACCCGACCCCGCAATTGCCCATCACGGCCGTCGTTACGCCGTGGTTGGACGAGGGCGCCGTAAACGAATCCCAGACCGCCTGGCCGTCGTAGTGTGTGTGGATGTCGACGAAGCCCGGCGTCACCAACCGCCCCTTGGTGTCGATCTCCTCGGTGCCGGAGCCGGTGATCCAGCCGACGGCCGCGATGCGCCCGCCCTTGACGGCCACATCCGCCTCGCGCGCCGCGCCGCCAGTGCCGTCGACAACCGTGCCGTTACGCACGACGAGATCGAATTCCTTGCGCATGGATGGCCTCCTGTGTGGATGGTCGATAGCCGGTTCAGTCCTTGCAGCCCGAGTTCATCGGCATGCGGCCTCAGGTGGACGGTCCAAACAAAGTGATGTCGCGTTTGGCCATGGCGCTCTCTCGTCTGCCAGAGCCAGAAGCTCGCCGCTTTTGCCGTCGCGAATGAGTGTAGGGACATTGAGCCCTGCAAGTCGATAGGGTTCGGGCCGTATTCGCTTCGGCCTCCGCTGCCGCCTTTTCGACATGATCCTTTTTCCCGGCTGAAGGTGCGTGCCCTGCGACTTGCGCCGGAGCTTCGGGCCACAGTTGCGTCAAGTGTCTTTCACCCACCGAACTCGCCAACACACAGTTCGCGGCCGAAAGTCTTGCTCAGCCGGGGAATAGGGATGATTTGGCCACTCAATTGACCTGACTTTCATCTGTTGGACGGGGAACGCCAACACGACAGAGCCGCTGCAATGAGCTCTTTCACCGGAGTTTGGAGCTATCGGGCGATACACGACCGCGTCGACCTGGAAATCCCGTTCGGCGACCTCAGATTTGCATCCGGCCTGATGACGTTACGGGAATCGAGCCCCGGCGTGCTGGAAGGCAGCGTGGTGGGGAAAGGCTGGGGAACCTGGATGGACTGGAGCCTCGCATTGGAGGGCACGACATTCTTCGGTTTTCCACACCAGCTCAGACTGCGCGGCACCAATGAGATCGACGGCGAACGATGGGTCTACGACTATCTCGGCTTCCTGATGCCACCCTGGCCGCATGCGAACGAGACGCGAAGCACGATCGTGGGGTCTTTCATCCGCACGGGCGCTCGCACCGGCAGCGGGGCTGTTTGCGACGTTCTATGCCGTGAAGCACCCCGACGCTTGAGGGGATGTCGGGTGTCTGATACCGTGTGTTGAACTTTCCGCTGTGATCAGCTCATGGCTTTTCGAGATCGGCGAGAACTGCCATCAGCCCATCGACGCTACCAGTCTCTGCATAGGCTTGGGCTTGGATGACCAGCCGCAGCTTCTTGGCCATCAGGGCCAGTTGACGGTGTTGGTTTTCCGTTCGCTTCTTTACAACATCCGATGGCTTCAGCTTCAGCCATGATCCGACGGACTTCAGCGAGCGTCCTCTCGTTGTTGATGCCCGCCTTCTTCAGAAACTCCTTCAGGGAGTGTAGCCCCTCTGCCGCAATCTCGCGCGCTTCATCGCGCACCGTCGTGCCTTTGGTTGGGTCAATAATCTCATCAAGAACGTGACCCAACGCCATGTTGAGCTTGGTCGCAAGCCCCTGCCTTGTGGGGACGTCCAGAGCCAATGGGAGTTGCCCGCCATTCTTCTTTGCGTGCTCGCGCTCCCAAGCCTGCCTCTGTGCGTCAACAAATGTCCGAACGATATGCCGCGTGGCCTGTATTGCTTCCGGTGTCTTGACGATCGTTGCCGCCATGACAACACCGTGTTCGGTAAAGACGCGGGGCAGGTAGCGCCTGCCACCCCATTCAGAACTTGAGGTCACTTTTTGTGACCTCAAGTCATCGAACTCTTCCTGTGTCATGACGAAAGAGAAATCATCGAGAAATTTCTCTTTGTTTCTCGATGCTTGCTGGTTCAGCTTCTTGGTTTGAGTGCCGAACAGGCGGGCCACGTCGTGATCGAGCACTACCCGCACGCCACGCACATCGGCAACGGGAACGCGAATTGAAGGGGCCGATGAGGATGCCTCAGCTGGGAGCGTTTTGGCCATGTAGTCCCTCTTGAGGTCACAATCTGTGACCTCAAGATCGACCATGTTCGGCCCGTGGTCGATACCCTTTCTACTCCCCCACCGACAGGGTGAGTCAGCGCACATGCACTGCCCCTCCCCCTACCGCCCCATCGTATAGAACTCATCATTTGGCCGGATGCCGGCGACGTTGGCGATGCGGTTCGACATCGCGAAGAAGGCGGCGATGGCCATGATGTCCCAGGCGTCGTCGTCGGTGAAGCCGGCCTCCTTGAGCGGCACGAAGTCGGCATCGCCAACCGTCGCCGCAGATGTCGAGACCTTCATCGCGAAGTCGAGCATGGCGCGCTGGCGAGGCGTGATATCGGCCTTGCGGTAGTTGACCGCCACCTGGTCGGCGATCAGCGGATTTTTCGCGCGGATGCGCAGGATGGCGCCGTGCGCCACCACGCAGTACTGGCAGTTGTTGGCGCCGGAGGTGGCGACCACGATCATCTCGCGCTCGGCCTTGGTGATGTTGCCGGGCTTGTCCATCAGCGCGTCGTGATAGGCCATGAAGGCGCGGAATTCTTCCGGTCGCTGGGCGAGCGCCAGGAGCACGTTGGGCACGAAGCCCGACTTCTCCTGAACCTTCAGGATGCGCTCCTTGATGTCGGCGGGCAGCGCCTCGATCTTCGGCACGGGAAAGCGGCTGATGGGTGCGGCGGGCATGGCGGGCATAGGGACTCCGTGTGAATTGTAGGTTGGGTTGAGCCCTGCACTTGGCGAAACCCA
>JANOJW010000031.1:0-2921 GCA_031418955.1 Hyphomicrobiales bacterium
CCCAACGCCCCGATCGCTGCTGCTGCGTTGGGTTTCGCCAAGTGCAGGGCTCAACCCAACCTACGCTTGTCACTACGACCGTCTTCATCACCAGCGCAACCCTCGAGCCCGCCATGCCCCGTCGCATCATCGATATCTCCGTCGCGCTGCAGGCCGGCATCGCGTCCGATCCGCCGGGCGGCGAGCCGAAGATCACCTACATCGCGCACGATCAGGGCGCCGCGCTGATGTGCCGGCACTTTCCGGGGCTGACGCAGGACGACCTGCCGGGCCGCGAGGGTTGGGCGGTGGAGCGCTGCGAGATCTCGACGCACAACGGCACGCATCTCGACGCGCCCTGGCATTTCGCCTCGACCATGGATGGCGGCAAGCGCGCCATCACCATCGACGAGGTGCCGCTCGAGTGGTGCTTCCAGCCGGGCGTGAAGCTCGATTTCCGGCGGTTTCCAGACGGGTATGTGGCGACCGGGAGGGATGTCGAGGCGGAGCTCGCGCGCATCGGCCACACGTTGAAGCCGCTCGAGATCGTGGTGGTGAACACGGCCGCCGGCGCGCGCTATGGTCAACCCGACTATGTGCCGACAGGGTGCGGCATGGGGCGCGAGGCGACGCTGTATCTGACCTCGCGCGGCGTCAGGATCACCGGCACCGATGCCTGGTCATGGGACGCGCCGTTCGTGCATACGGCCAAGAAGTACGCCGCGTCCAAGGATGCGGGCCTGATCTGGGAGGGGCACAAGTCGGGCCGCGAGATCGGCTATTGCCACATCGAGAAGCTCGCCAATCTCGAGCAGCTGCCGGCCACCGGGTTCCAGGTCTGCTGCTTCCCGGTGAAGATCAAGGCGGCGTCGGCTGGTTGGACGCGGGCGGTGGCGATCATCGACAGTTGAAGCCGGGCACGGCGGGCGCGCCGTTACCTGAAGATCAGGCGCATCAGCGCTTTCAGGGGTTCGACGCCGAACAGCACGTCGGCGAAATGGGACACCACGATGCCGGCGACCGCGACCAGCGCCAGGGTGCCGGTGTAGACGAGCGAGCGCGACCAGTTGCGGCGCGTGCGCACCTCGAACACCTGGTCGGCCAGCGCCGTTTCCATGATCATGCCGTCGGCAGCGACCGTGCGCGCGGTGACGGAGAGCGTGAGCTCGCCGCGGCCGAGCGATACGGGCTGAACGGTAAAGCGCCACACGGCCGCCTCGCCCGCGTGGCGTGAGGCATCGACGGCCTTGTCCCATTGCGTCTCGAGCGACGGCTGGTCGATCACGAAGCGGCCCTTGGCGGGGCGCAACCGTACACTGATGGCGCGGGCGGTGACGAGGTCGCGTCGCTCGGGCGCGGGCCGCGAATTGGCGCCGGGGCCCGACAGTGGCGCGCGGCGGATGTGCACCTCGACCGACTGCGTCTGCCCGAGCGTCAGCCGCTCGGGGATATTGTGAGAGAGGTGGCTCGCCTCGATCGCCGGCTGCGACGGGCCGGGCAGGTGTGACGGACTGGGCGGCGGCGCATGAAAGGCTGGACCTTGCAGTCCCGAGGGCGCCGCCGAGACGGGCGGCGGGCCGGTGCGGGCGGGCGGCGGTGACCACGGCGGGGCGGCCGGCGGCTGCGGCGCGGCCGGCACGGGACGCGGCGGGGCTGGGCCAAGCGGCATCAGCGGCGGCAGGGGCGGGCGATGGACGGTCGGCGCGGTGGCGGGCTGCGCCGTCGGCAGCGGTGGCGGCGCCCAAGATGGGGGTGCGGGCGGGGCAGTCTGCAAGGCCGACGCGCCGGGCAACTCGGGCGGTGAGGCAACTGTCATTGCCGCGCGCGGCAGCTCGAGGGCGGGAGCCGGGGCGGCGGCGTACGGCGCAATCGTGGTGCCGGCAGGTGGTGCTCCAGGGACGCCGTCCATCTCAGCGGGCTCATCGTAGAAGGACGACATCGGCGCGCGCGACATGACCCGCTGGCGCGCGGCGGCGAGGATGTCGTCGGCGTTGGGGGCGCGCGCGAAACCGGGCGTGGCCGACGCGGGCGGCATTTCGCGCGTGGGTCCGTTTGCGTGGCTCATCGGCGCGACGGACACTGGTGCGATGGCCGGAGGCGAGGTCGCCGGCGTGGCTGCAACTGGCGCTGGCCGTGCACTATCGCGGATCGACTGCTGCAGCACGCGCACGGCCTCCTCGAAGGTCAGGCCCTGGGCCTTGAGGAACCCCGACGCCATGCTCTTGCCGTCGCCGACGATGGCCGCCAGCACGATGGCGCCGTCGATCTTGGGGCGGCGGCCCTGCTGGGCGGCGAGCGTCGCATACTTGAGGATGCGGGTAAGAGCTGCGGAAATGACGGGAGCGGGTGCCGCGCCATCGACCCGGTCGGCAAGCTCGCCCAGGTAGCCGGCAAGGTCGTTGCGCAGGCGCCCGAGATCGAGGCGGCAGGCCTGCATCACGGCGGTGGCGTCGTCGTCCTCCGACAGCGCCAGCAGCAGGTGCTCGAGGGTGACCTCGCGGTGCATCTGGCCCCCCGCGTACTCGCGCGCGCGCAGCAGCGTCGCCTGCAAGGCAGGCGACATCGGGATACCGCCAAGCTCCTCTGCCACCGCCTGCGCCATGGGCCGTCGGGCACTCCTGCGATTGTCTGCAGCCGACCCGGGTGGTTCGGCCGGCCGAGAACGGTGGTTTTCACGCCGTTGAGCCGAACCTCGCCGAGAATTGGGGCGATTCAGCGCTCGTCGGGCGAATCCTACCGCAAACCGCGCTGCGCCGCACGCGTCCGCTCGGCGAAAGACCATGGCCGGGGCGCGGCATTTCAGGGTCGGTGCCGCCAGCATTCACGATTTCGGCTGGGGCTGCCTTGCCGGGGCCGCGGGCGGGCCGTAGATGCTCGGGCGGCGCCTGCCTGCGCCTTCGGTTGCCCAGTACCAACCGGCGGGGCGTGTTGCTTGCGCCTTC
>JANOJW010000032.1:0-20645 GCA_031418955.1 Hyphomicrobiales bacterium
ACGCGATGGTCGCGGTGCCGGAGCGGCCATCCGTGCTGCGCCAATGGACGACGCGGCCGTCCATCCGCACGGTGATGCAGTGGGCGCGGCCCTGCAGCCACGTCTCCCACTTCTGGCAGAGCTGGTCGGACTTCACCCACCAGCGCCCGCTGTCGTTGGGGCGCAGCGCATAGCTCGTCATGCCGTTGGCGGTGCCGGTCATGGTGCCGTTGTCGCGAAAGCTGATCGGAATGCCGCCCATCGGCGTGTTCAGCACGACGGTCTTGCCAGCCACCATCTGCCGCAGGTTGTCGCCCGCCAACGGTGGCTTCGTCTCGGCCAGCGCTGCAAGCGGCCACGCGGCCAACGCCACAGCTCCACACAACGACTTCATCGTATTCCCCGTCACGTAGAGGATTGCACCTCAATGCAAAACGCGAACTCAGCCCGATGCTACAGTCCAGGGTTGGCGGCCCTGCGTCCACGCAGGTCTGCTGGTTTGGTTAGCGAAGTGTTGAGGCCCCGCGAGTGGCGCCGTTCACGATTTGCCGCGGCCGCCCGCGTGGCCCCAAGGCATGGCAAGGGTCAGGCCGATGCCGTAGACGGCGATGCCGGCGAGCGCAAGGGAGGCCCAGAAGGGCGCTGGAAAACCGCGGGCCAGGATCACTGCCGCCACCCCGAACCAGACGGCCAGCGCCGCCAGATTGACGAACCGCCGCCGCTCGACCCGCATCGGGTGCAGCCAGCGCAGCGGCACGAACGTCAGGCCCACCAGCGCCAGCACGCCCAAGCCGGTCGCCCACCGCGGGGGATCGAGCGCGAAGATATAGAAGGCCACGATGTTCCAGATGGCGGGGAAGCCGACGAAGCAGTGATCGGCCGTCTTGCTTTCGGTGTCGGAGAAATGAAACAGCGACGACATCAGGATCAACCCGGCGAGACACACACCGAAAACCCCATCGAGGTGGCGGGCGTGCAGGAGGGCAAGTGCCGGGATGAACACGTAGGTGATGTAGTCGATGACGTGGTCGAGTTGCTCGCCCGAGAAGCGGGGAAGGTTGGCGTGCACGTCGGCCTTGCGCGCGAACAGGCCATCGACACCGTCGATGGCGAAGGCGACCGCGAGCCAGACGAACATTTCGACGTAGGCGCCGCGATAGAGGGCCAGCGTCGCCGCCAGCGCGCAGAGGATGCCGGAGGCCGTGAACACGTGCACCAGCGCGGCCAGCAGGATGGCGCGGGGCGTAGGTTTTCTGATGGGGCCGGGAGCCGGCGGCTTTGGGCGATCGACCATCAGGCTCCCCCCGCTACGCAAAAGGAGCGCCGGAGCGCCCCTTTCAGTCTCATCCCTCGCGCCACGGCTCAGAACCGGTGCTTGATCGAACCGCGGATCTGGGTGCCGTCATCGGGCTCCGGCTTGCCACGTTGTTCGGCTTCGGGCTTGGCCTCGTTGACCCCGTAGAGCAGTTCCAGGCCGAAATCGAACTTCGGCAGCGTGCCAAGCTTGCCCAGGCCCGGAATACGGATCTCCGTGCCACCCGGCCGCGTGTCGATCGACGTGCCGGTGCCGGTGGTATCCAACGCCTTGCGCGGACCCGAGGCTTCGGGCTGGCCGGCACCCTGTTTGCTCTCCTGGAACGCGACCGCTGCCGAGCTTGCAAAGCCCAGCACCGCGCCCATCAGCAGCCATCTCAAGCGGTTCATCGTCTCATACCCCGCGGCCTGAACGCCCTCACGCCGACTGCGTTTAAATGCTACGCGCCCGTGGCGAACTCAAGACTTGAATGGGTTAGGTAAAGGCTGAGTTACCAGTTTGCTGTGGATGTGTGTCGAATGCGCCATGTTGCAGCGCGGCAACAACTCCAATGGAGGGGTCAGACTGCTTGCGGCCGATGCACATCCAATCGGTTGTCATCCTCGGGCTTGTCCCGAGGACCCATGGTGCAGCAATCTCCGCAGATTGAGAGGTGAGCAGAACGATGACCGACGGCACCTACTGGGTCTACATCCTTGCGAGTAAACCTTACGGCACGCTCTATATCGGTCGGCGTGACCAAGAGCATACTCGATCGCGCCGGGGCGCATCGCGACGGCACTGGCTCGCGCTTCACGAGCAAATACGGCGTGAAAATGCTGGTCCATTACGAGCCGTTCGCCGACATCGAGGAGGCGATCCATCGTGAAAAATCGCTGAAGCGCTACGTCCGGCACTGGAAGATCGACCTGATCGATCGCGATAACCCGCACGGGGTGGATCTCTATCCTGCGCTGCTGGCGCTGCCGGGCAACCGCACCACTTGAGCCAGCGGTAAAATGGGTCCTCGGGACAAGCCCGAGGATGACAACCGATTGGTTCGTCGCCCGCTCGCCACGCCCACCACCACGCAGAAAGGCCGCCCGAAGGCGGCCTTTCCGTCAGTCCGTCTCGAAACCCGATCAGAAGCTGAGGCGGGTGCCGATGATGAACAAGTTCAGGTCGCGAACGTCGGTCCTGGCGCCGGCAACCGAGGTGAAGTCACCCTCGAAGTGCTTGTAGGCAAGGAACACGTCCATGGCGGCCGCGTCCACGGTCTGGTTGATGCCCAGGCCCCAGTTGGTGGCGTCGCTCGACGCGATGGTCGTGTTGAGCGTGGCAAGCATGTCGGAGTGATTGCCGTACTCACCGTAGAGGGTGGTGAGGCCGATGCCGAAGAAGTTCCGGCTCACACCGGCAGCGATGTGCCAGTAGTTGCCATCACGGTTGAACGTCGCGCCACCCGTGTCAAGCTGCAGATTCTCGACCTCACGACGACCAGCAGAGGTCGTCACGAACAGACCCGTCGGCGTGTGGATGATCGAGAAGGCGCCCTTGAGATCGGTCGACTTCTGATTGCACTGACCCTGGCAACGAACACCGGGAGCCAGCACACCAGCAGCCAAGCCGAGCGCCTGATTGAACTCGGTGTCCTCCGAGTAGCCGATGCCGAAGGCAATGCGGACACCGTTGAACTCACCGGCATATCGCAGAGCGATATCCCAGAAGTTGTCCTCGGCAACCGCGGCCTGCAGCGTGAAGCCGTGCAACGACGGCGTCTCGTACAGAACGTGGTTGCGGCGGTTGGTATCCCACGACTCGTGGCCGCGCATCATCTGCGTCCACGTGAAGGCTGTGTAGGTATCCACCACAGACGAATCGGCCATGCGCATGGCGCCGCCGTAGAGCGCGACGTCCGGTGTAGAAGCGCCGCCGAGGCCGCCGAGATCGATCAACACGAGGTTGTCGGTCGCCGTCGAACCATGGCCGATCTTCAGCATGCCGAGCCGCGAATGACGAAGGAACACCGTCGTATCGCGAATCGCCAACGTCTCCGTCAGATCATCGCCACCGTTACCCTGGTTGACGTTGTTGATCTGATTGTTCGACATGCCGAACTCGTAGAGGAAGCCGGCAGTCAGCTCGGCGTTGATCTTCGCCTCGCCGCGGAACCGCCAGCGCGAGCCGTAGTTGCCGCCGTCGGCGATGTACATGTCCGAGCGGATGCCATCGTCCCAGAACATCACGTGATGCGAGACGTAGCCCGAGATCTGCAGGGACACCTTGCGGTTGCCCTTGCGGACGGTGGTGGCCTCGAGCTCAGCAATGCGCTCCTCGAGGTCGGCGCAGCAGTTGCCACCAAGGTCGGCAGCAAAAGCGCTCGTGCTCATCAGCGCGGTCGCAACCGCGGCGATGGCGAAGCGACTGGTCTTCATCAGTCCTCCATTCATCATGGTTTTAATCTCCAGTTTCAGTCGTTTGTGCAGGAAGCAGCACGCGCAGCCCGGCGCTGGCTCCCGTGTCCCTTCGAGACTGCACGCACGCGCGTGAAGCGCACGCCGTCACGGAGAGACGCGATGAACGCGAAAGCTACGGATACGAACGCTGGAGTACGGGTGTGCGGCCGTTTCGCGTGGAGCGCCGGGCTATGCTTCCTGCGCCTCACTCACCAGTGCCGGGGTGAACCCCTACGCGACAACTGGCGAAGTATTCGTTGACCTGAGTGTGGTCTGCCGCACGAGACTCGACTTGCAGGACGAAGCTCTAGTGGAGCGGCGGTGCTCACGCAAACATCCGCTGCGTCACATCCCCATGAAACGGGGATCTTGTGTCCTGAACGCAACGGAATTGGGGTATGTTCCCGGTTCGGTCTCGTGTTTTTGGGACGCAGCGGCTGTGGACGGCCTGCAAATTCCGCCTCGAACGTCGCGGAATCGCTTGTGAAAGCCTCACAGGGCATCGACCGATTCGGACTTTCTCAATGGCGAGGACCGCGAATCCAGCCCCAAAGGACAGCGAGCATCGCTCCGAAGATGGTGAGGGCGATGCGGGCCAGAATCGAGAAGAACATGAACAGCAGCGACTTCTCCTCGAGCAGCAGCCGCACCCACACATTGTACTTGGAGGGGAGCCCGGTGCCGACGATCACCTTCTTGATCGATCCGGCGACCTCGATCATCCCCTCGAGCCGCTCGGGATAGAAGATGCCGACGTAAACGAGCGCGATGTGGCCGAGCACCATCGACACGAACACGGTCGTCATCGACAGCGGCAAGCGCCGAAGCATTTCCATCCAGCCCTCCCATTGGCCTCGTCCCGCGTGGCCTCGTCCCCGTGCGCCGATGCAAGGTTGGCATCGCAAGCGCCGGCAAGACACCGACACTAACATTGATCCCACCCGCGCGCCGCCAAATGATGGCCCGCGCCGCCCCCCGCTGATAGACTTTGGTTCGACGCCTTTTCGGCCGAGCCCTTGACCCGACCGGGCGCGGCTGCCATTGCCGCCGCGGGCCAGATGCATGGCTCGAAAGCGCCCAAGCACGAGCCCAGCCGTTGGCCACCGCGATCACAAACCTGTTTCGCTTAGGCCGGGCCGGTCTGACGCTCGCCCAGCATGGCGCCCGCTTCGTGCCGAAGGGCATGCCCGTGCCGTGGCCGTTGCGGCTGGCGGCGGTTCTCACGTGGCCGGTGTGGCTTCTGACATGGCCGTTCCGGCTCGGCCGCCCCCGCGATGCCCGCGTTGCATCCGCGCTGGCGGCACTCGGGCCCTCCTACATCAAGCTCGGGCAGTTCCTGGCGACCAGGGCCGATCTGATCGGGCCCGAGCTCGCCCGGGACCTGCAGCATCTGCAGGACCGGCTGCCGCCGTTCTCCATGGCCGAGGCCCGCCGCGCCGTCGAGGAGGCACTCGGTGGCCGGCTCGAAGACCACTTCCTCTCGTTTGGGCCACCGGTTGCCGCCGCCTCGATCGCCCAGGTGCACAAAGCGGAAGTTCCAACCGCAGATGGCGGCCGGCGCACAGTGGCCGTAAAGATCCTGCGTCCGGGCATCGAGCGCCGCTTCAAGGCCGATCTCGACAGTTATTACTTCGCTGCGCGCCTGGTCGAGCGGTTCCATGCCCCCTCGCGCCGCCTCAAGCCCGTCGCCGTCGTGGATACGCTCGCGCGCACCACGGGCCTCGAGATGGACCTGCGCCTGGAGGCGGCCGCCATGTCGGAGATGGCCGAGAACATCACGGGCGACCGGACGCTTCCCGACGGCGATTTCCGCGTACCCGAGGTCGACTGGCGGCGCACGGCGCGCCGCGTGCTGACGCTCGAGTGGATCGACGGCGCCAAGATGTCGGATTTAGCCGCACTGCAGGCGGCTGGCCATAACCTCAAGGGGCTCGGCCAGACCGTGCTTCGCTCGTTCCTGCGGCACGCCATGCGCGACGGCTTCTTTCACTCCGACATGCATCAGGGCAACCTGTTGGTCGAGCCCTCGGGCACGGTCGTCGCCGTCGACTTCGGCATCATGGGGCGTCTGGGCGCCCGCGAGCGCCGCTTCCTCGCCGAGATCCTGCACGGCATCATTACGCGGGATTATCGCCGCGCAGCCGAAGTCCACTTCTGGGCCGGCTATGTGCCGCCGCATCACCCGGTCGAAGTGTTCGCGCAGGCCTTGCGGGCGATCGGCGAGCCGATCCACGGGCGCACGTCCGACGAAATCTCGATGGCCGACCTGCTCGGGCAGCTGTTCGCCTACACCGAGGTGTTCGACATGGAGACGCGGCCCGAGCTGATCAACCTGCAAAAGACGATGGTCGTCGTCGAGGGCGTCGCCCGCTCGCTCGACCCCTCGCTCAACCTGTGGACCGCCGCCGAGCCGATCGCACGGGAGTGGGTTGAGCTCAATCTCGGTCCGGCCGGCGCCATCAAAGACGCGCGCGAGGGGGCGGGACAAATCGGCCGCATCCTCGGCGAGGTGCCCGCGCTGCTCGGACAGGCCGAGCGCACCATGACGGCGCTCGCCGAGATGGCGCGCACGGGCGTGCGGCTGGATGATGCAACGATCACCCGGCTCGCAACGGAAGAAGCGCGGCGCACGCGGGGGGGCCGCATCGCCCTGTGGCTCGGCACGCTGGCGCTGGTGGCGATCGCCGCGATGATGGTGCTCAAGCCCAATTGAGGCTACAGTTTGAGCCTGTCCTGAGTTCGGCGCGGGCCGGATCAAGGAGTTCGAGAAAGTGTTCAGGAAGAAAGTCATTGGTTACTCACCAACTGCGGCAAGGGCCAGACGTGCCCGTCTCGCAAAGGATGCCGACGCCGAGATCGAAGCTCTTGAACTTCGCCTGCGGCTTCTGCGTCTGCGCAGATCTGCGCGGCTCTTGCAGCCCAACTCGGAAGAGATCCGTCGCCTGCGTGCGAAAATCTCGCATCTGAAGCGCGGCAAGGCATCGCGGCCTCCGGAACATCAGCTTTCGACTGACGCATTGAAGGCGGCAGCCAAGTTCGGGAATCTGAAGACGGCGCGCCTCGCCAAGCGCGTTGATCCAGTACGAGCCGCGGCCATCAAACGAGCGGTCACCAAGTATTACGGCGTCGAATGAGCCGACGCCTCAATCGCTCGGTGTTCATCAACTGCCCCTTCGATTCGCATTATCTGAGCTGCTTTGAGGCCATTGTCTTTACAGTTTACCTCAGCGGTCACGAGCCCGTCTGTGCTCTGCAGGACGACCACTTCGGCAACGTCCGTCTCGACAAGCTCGAAGCAATGATTGGGCGGTGCGATCGTTCGATCAATGATCTCTCGAGAACCGAAACCGGCAAGAAGGGCATCCGCGCTTCGACATGCCGTTCGAGCTGGGCCTTGCGATCGGTGCGACCCGCTACGGTGGCGTCAGGCAGCGCCGCAAGAAGGTGCTCGTCATGGTCCGGAAGCGGTACCTGATGGCTCAGTTCCTCTCTGACGCTGCCGGTCAAGATCCCCAGGAACACGGCAATGACCCTGATATGGTAATCAAGCTGGTGCGAAACCATCTGCGCTACTACTTCGACACGAAACGCAGACGCCTGCCGCTGCCCGGTGCGCGTCATTTCGTGGCGCTGTTTCGCGAGTTCAAGCGCGATCTTCCCAAGTTGGCGAAGACTGCCCTACTGGCGCCGCGCGAGATCAATTCAGTCGATGGCGGCTATCTCGACTTTCTGGAGATGCTGAAGGAATTCACGAACATCATGCGGCGGGCGGGAAAAATCGCATGATGAATGTCGTCAACCGCTTACTCGATGCCGCGCGATGACCTCGACGACACCCGACATCCAGATCTCGGCGCTCCGGCGCGCCTGCTGCCTGCTCTCCGGCATGCTGACGGTCAAGCTGACCTCGGCGTTAGCCATTCCGCTGTCGCTGCTCATCTCGCGTCCGCGGCAACCTCCGGCGGGGCCACCGGCTCCCGCTGGTGCTCCAGCCGCTCCGTCACCCCAAGTACGATGATGCCGGCGACGATGAGCAGGCAGCCGAGCCCCTGCATCTGCGTCATGCGCTCGCCCAGATACATCAGAGAGATGATGAGGACGGTGACGATGTGGCCGTGCACGGCGGCGTAGGTCGGCCCGACCGGCGCGATCTTCAGCAGCCACATGTAGACGAAGAAGGCCGCGATGTAGCAGCCGCCGACCAGATAGACGAGCGGCTCGGCCGCGACCCGCTGCAGCCACTCCCAGCTGCAGCATTCGCCGAGACGGTTGGCCGCGAGCTTGGTCGTCACCTGCTGCACCGTATCGATGGTGAGCAGCAGCAGGAACCCGAGGAACACCAGCCGTTTCATTCAGCGAATACTCCGACCATCAATACGCCCGCCGAAATGAGCCCCACGGCGAGCGCGCGCGGCGGCGTGATCTGCTCGCCGAACATGATCCGGCCGCCGATCATGACGCCGACGATGGTGATGCTGCCGGCCATCACGCCCAGCGACAGCGGTACGTTCGAGATGAAGGCGACCCAGGCGACCAGCAGCGCCATGAAACTAGCGATTGCCACCCAGAATACGGGCTGGCGGGACAAGGCGAGCAGGAACGACCCTTGCGTGTCGCCGTCGGCGCGGATCGAAGCCGACTTGAGCAGCAGGTGCGAGATCGTGTCGAGCACGAGCACGGCTGAGAGCAGGAGCCAGGCGGTCTGAGTCATGGTGCTGCTATAGCCTCAAGCCGCCCGACGTGGCGAGGGCCTTCAGCTCGGGATCGTTACGTTCGAAGTCGAACAAGGGATGCAGCGGCCGCGAGAACCGGTTAACGAGCCCGTTGACGAAACGGAAGTAGAGCCAGCGGCGCTCGATATGCCCGCCGAACATGAGCTTTGCCGCATAGGTCGTCGCGCCCATCTCGATCAGGGGGACGCGTTCGGCGATCGCGCATTCGATCATCGCCAGCCAATTGACGAAGTAGAGATTGTGCTCGCGCGCTTGCGGGTAGCGCATGCCGATCTTGTTGGCGATGACGCGGTCACGGCCGATCAAGAACACCTGGAAGGACAGCAACTCCTCGCCCTTCCAGCAGAGCATCAGGCGGGCGCGGTCGCCGAGGCGGGACAGCATCTCCGTGAAATAGCGGGGATGGATCTCGTCGATCTCGCCATAGCTCACCGCGCTCTGGGCAAGCGTCGACTTGTAGAGGTGCATCAACTGACCTTCAAGACCGTCGGTCGTGCCGCGGTACTCGATGCGCAGGCCATCGGCGCCCTTCATCTTGCGTTTCAGGTACGACGCGGTCTTTTTCGGCAGGCTGGCGTAGTAGGCGTCCATCGAAATGAAGGACAGCGGCAGCATCACCACGGGGACGCTCGTCACGCGGCCAAAGCCTGCCGCAGTCAGAGGCTCGTGATAGTGCTCGGCCTCCGACCCCAAGCTCTTTACCGCGACGACGAGACTGCGGCGCACCTTCGCCTCGCGCATGAGGCCGTCGATCATGGTCTCAACTACGCCTGCCTTCCGCCCGGCATCGAGATGGGCGGCGACGCCCAGGCAGCAGTTGTCGGAGAGCGGGGATCCGAGACCCAGGACGGACACGCTCGTCAGGCGCGGCGCCAGCGCATGCAGCCGGTCGCCGAGCGCCTTGGCGCGCCCCTGGAACGGGGTATCGAGGCGGTAAACCATCTCGAACAACGGGGCGCCGCCGATCAGCTGCGCGCCGTCCTCGACGGTCATGGCGCCGAGCCGGAAGCCCGGCGACGGCGTCGCTTCGAACGAGCGATAGAGATCCCAGCCCTCCGGCGAGCCGGCATACAACGCGTCCCAACTGACACGATCGACGGCCTCGAGGCCGTCGTGCACCCGCGTGACCGGAGCCCTGGTGAGCGATGGGGCCGTCGCGCCAAGTGGCGTGTTCGCTACTGGCACTGACCCTAGCCACGTCAACGCCAACCGGCGCATGGCACCCCTCCCCGTCTTTGTCACCAGGACCACAACTTCGCCCTTCGCACCGATCCTGGTGGCAAATGGCATGCCGACTGCACACACCCCCATTGCGAACACTTTAACCTGTCCCCGGGCCGCTTGTGCTAGAAAATGGCCGTGCTCGAAGAACGCTCGGATCATAGCCTTAATGACAGCCACCAGACGCATCGTGCTGATCATCGGTGGCGGTATCGCCGCCTACAAGTGCCTGGAGCTGATCCGGCGCGCGCGCGAGCGCGGCATCGGAGTGCGTCCCGTCATGACACGCGCGGCGGCGCAATTCGTGACGCCCCTCTCGGTCGGCGCGCTGGCGGGCGACCGGGTGTTCTGCGAGCTGTTTGATCTCGACGACGAACGCGAGATCGGCCACATTCGCCTTTCGCGCGACGCCGATCTCATCGTCGTGGCGCCCGCGACTGCCGATCTGATGGCCAGAATGGCCGGCGGGCATGCCGACGATCTTGCGACCGCCGTGCTGATGGCGACCGACAAGCCCGTGCTGATCGCCCCCGCCATGAACCCGCGCATGTGGGACCATCCAGCAACCCGGCGCAATCTTGCGGCGCTCGTTGCCGACGGCATTCACGTCGTGGGTCCCGCCGTCGGCGAGATGGCCGAGCGCGGCGAAGCGGGGACTGGACGCATGGCCGAGCCGCGCGAAATCCTGGCCCGCATCGAGGCGCTGCTTGGCGGAGACACTGGCGCCAGCCGGCCGCTTGCGGGCAAGCACGTCGTCGTCACGTCGGGGCCAACGCATGAGCCGATCGATCCCGTGCGCTACATCGCCAATCGCTCGTCGGGAAAGCAGGGTCACGCCATTGCCGCTGCCGCCGCAGCACTCGGCGCGCGTGTGACGCTGGTTTCCGGGCCGACCAACATCGCCGCCCCAGCAAGCGTGCATCTCGTGAAGATCGAAACTGCCCAACAGATGCTCGTCGCAGTCCAAGCAGCCCTGCCGGCCGACTGCGCGATCTTTGCGGCAGCCGTCGCCGACTGGCGCGTTGCCACTGCGTCGGGCGAGAAGATCAAGAAGGACGCCAAGGCAAAGACCCCGAAGCTCGAACTCGTCGAGAACCCGGACATCTTGGCGACCATCGCGCATCTCAGCGCCCCCGCGCGCCCACCGCTGGTGATCGGCTTTGCGGCGGAGACCGAAAACGTGCTCGAGTACGCCAAGAAGAAGCGGGCTCGCAAAGCCTGCGACTGGATCGTCGCCAACGACGTTTCGCCTTCGACCGGCATCATGGGCGGCGACCGCAACAGCGTGCATCTCGTCACCAGCGACGGCGTCGAAAGCTGGCCCGAATTGGGCAAGGACGAGGTCGCGCGCCGGCTGATGGAGCGGGTAGCCAATCTGATTGCAGGCTGAGCGGAAATCTGGCGGGTGTGACGGTTGGCGGGCTTTGGCAGACAGGCGCAAAGGAGTTTATGGTCGGCGCGCTCCACCACGCAAACCTTGCACCTCGAACTCCAGAACCGGCCTTGACCCCAGACCTGTGGATCTTCGGCTACGGCTCGCTGATGTGGCGGCCCGAGCTGCCGTTTGCCGAGCGTGCCAGCGCCGTCGTGCAACGCTATCATCGCGCGTTCTGCGTCACCTCCACCCACCACCGCGGCACCGAGACGCGACCCGGCCTCGTGCTCGGCCTCGACCTTGGCGGCGCGTGCACGGGCATCGCCTATCGCATCCCGGCCGGGCATCGGGCGGCGACCCTCGCCTACCTGCGCGAGCGCGAGTTGATCTACGGCGTCTATCGCGAGGCGCACGTTGCGGCGCGCCTTATCGAGCCCGCGCGACGCGAGGTGTCGGCGCTGGCCTATATCGTGGAGCGGTCGCATCCAAGCTATGCGGGCCGATTAGCCCTTGCCGAGCAGGCGCGCCGCATCCGCGCCGCCAGTGGCATTTCCGGCGCCAACCTCGACTATCTCGTCAATACCGTGCACCACCTGCAGGATCTCGGCATCCGCGAGCGGGCGCTCGAGCGGTTGATGACGGTGGCGGCTGGACCGGCGCGGCGGGGGGATCGTAACGCCCTGGTGCGGCCAGCCGTTGCCGCGCTCTCTGCGACCTGCCGCGCACGCAGCCCTGAGACGCCGCCCATGCCGCGCGACCAGCGCCGCCGCTTCTGCTATCGCTGGCGCATCGGGCGGATATGAGCCTGCAAACAGGGCTCGGGAGCGGCAAACATGTCTCAGCCGGTCATCGGCATCATCGGCCTGGGTCTGATGGGCGCGGGCCTCTCGAAGCGGCTTGCCGCACAAGGCTATCGTGTGGCTGGCGTCGACGTGGTGCCCGACAAGGTCGCTGCTGCGCGCGCCTGGGGCGTCGAGCCTTGCGGCAAGGCAGCCGATCTCGCCGCGATCGCCGACTTCGTACTCGTCTCGGTAACGCGTCCCGCTGACCTCGAAGCCACGGTAACCGGCCACAACGGACTTCTCTCGGCCGGCCCCGGCCGCCGCACACGCGTCCTCGTCGATCTCTCGACGACCGACATCGCCACGACCAAGCGCGTCGCTGACGCGCTCGCGGCCGCAGAGATAGGCTTCGTCGATGCGCCGGTCTCGGGCGGGCCTGGTGCGGCCGAGACCGGCTCGCTCGCGATCATGGCCGGCGGCGCGTCCGAGGCGATCGACGCCGTGGCTCCCATCATGCAACGGCTCGGCCGGTTCACGCCCATGGGCGGCGTCGGCGCGGGGCAGGCGACGAAACTCGTCAACCAGGCGCTGGTGCTCACCAACTACTGCGTGATCGCGGAAGCCGTGCGTCTTGCCGAGGCGCACGGCATCGACGTCGCCAGGCTGCCCGAGGCGCTCGGGTCTGGTCACGCCGGGTCGAACCTGCTCCCGGTTCTCGTCGAGCGCATGGTGGCGCGCGATTTCGCGCCCCGCGGCTACGCCCGGCAGGTGCTGAAGGATCTCGAGATGTTGAACGACGCCGCCCACGAGAAGGGCCTCGCGCTGCCGATGGCGGGTCAGGCGCTGACGCTGTACCGGCTGCTCGCGGCGGCGGGTAAGAGCGAACTCGATGGCGCAGCCATCCTCACGGTCTGGCCAGACCCCAAAGCGTGATCCCAAAGCGTGATCGAGGAGGCACTGATGTTCTTCGACAGTTTCGAACTCTCCACGGTGACCACCGGCGAAGGCACGTTCCGCCTGCGCAAGGGCGGCTCCGGCCCGCCGCTCTTGCTGTTGCACGGCAATCCGCAGACACACGCCATGTGGCATCTCGTGGCTCCCCAACTCGCTCAGCGCTTCACGGTGATCGCGCCGGACCTGCGCGGCTACGGCGGTTCCATGAAGCCGCCGGCCACGGCCGACCACGCGCCATACTCCAAGCGGCGCATGGCGCTCGACATGGTCGAGCTGATGGAGGCGCTTGGCCACCGCCGCTTCCAGGTCGTCGCGCACGACCGGGGCGGCCGCGTCGCGCACCGCCTGGCACTCGACCATCCGGCCCGCGTCGAACGGCTGGCCCTCCTCGACATCATCCCGACCCTCGAGCACTTCGAGCGCGCCGACATGGCGTTTGGCCTCGGCTACTATCACTGGTTCTGGTTCGCCCAGCCCCATCCCTTCCCTGAAACCATCATCAGTGCCGCGCCCGACGCCTGGTTCCGCGCCCACACCTCGCGTGAGCCCAAAGACGACGGCTTTTTCCACGCCGATGCGCTGGCCGACTACTTGGCCTTTGCGCGCACGCCCGAGATGATCCGTGGCATGTGCGAGGACTATCGCGCCGCTGCAACGATCGACCTCGTGCACGACCGCGAGAGCCGCACCGCGGGGCATCGGATCGCTGCGCCGCTGCTGGTGTTGTGGGGCGCCAAGGGCAAGATCGCCCAATGGTACGACGCGCTGGCGATCTGGCGGCAGTACGCGAGCGGTCCGCTCGACGGTGGCGGGGTCCCCAGTGGGCACTATCTGGCGGAGGAAGCCCCCCAGGACGTGCTGCGTTGGCTCGACGGCTTTCTCGCCGCCTGAACCTCCAGGGTTGCAGAAACCTCTCAACGTGCAGAGAAAATACGCACATCAATCAATTCGTTACGCATATCGGCGAAAGTGCCTCGGTGGGGCAAAATAGGAGCCATCGCATGCCAGTATCGAACACGCGTGAGTGCAATCATATCCAATTCATGCTGGACGAAATCGAGGCCGAGATCGCGGCACTCGAGGATCGCTGCCAGCTCACGGCCGCCCTGCGCCAGCTCGACGCCCGGGAGGCGGCCGGCGAGCCGGTGACCGCAGTCTGTGCCCAAACACTCCGCGCGCTCATTGCGCGCCAGCTCGCGACCTCGCCGCTCGCGGCAAGCCGCCGCAAGCTGGCCGAACTCCGCGCCATTCTCGTGGCCACACCGGTCGGCGCTGCGCTTCCCTCCAACGTCGTCGATCTCGAGCTTCATCGTGCCAGGGTTGCCTCTGAAAAGCCGGTATGGCGTCCCTTCGTTGCCGCGGCCCGCACCGCCGCCCTCTCGCTGATCCTGGCGGTCGGTGTCGTCGTGACGGCCCATCATCTGCCCAACATCGGGCGCGCCGCCCAGATCGCGGACATCGCTGCGCCGATCACGGTTCCGTTGGCTCGCGGCTTCGCCGAGGGCTTCTGAGGTTTGCCGTCCCGCTGCTTGTTCTCGCCCGCTAGCTGTGGCAAGCGCACGTGAGCGCGATTGCCGTGGCGGCGGAGGACAGGGTCGTGGATGAATTCGACTACGTGATCATCGGCGCGGGCTCGGCCGGCTGTGTGCTCGCCAATCGCCTCTCGGAGAAGGACGGCGCCACCGTCTGCGTGCTGGAGGCGGGTCCGCGCGACTGGCTGCCCTGGATCCATATCCCGGCTGGCTTCATCAAGACCTTCTACCACCCCAAGGTGAACTGGCTTTACTCGATGGAGCCGTCGGAGTGGACCGGCGGACGTCGCATCCATGCGCCTCGCGGCAAGACGCTCGGCGGCTCGTCCTCGATCAACGGCCACGTCTACAACCGCGGCCAGAGCCTGGACTTCGACACCTGGGCGCAGTTCGGCAATCGCGGCTGGGGTTATGCCGACGTGCTGCCTTACTTCAAGCGGCTCGAGCGCCGCGTCGACGACAAGGCCGATCCGACCTACCGCGGCGGCGAAGGTCCTCTGACGGTCACCGACATCGACTGGATCCACCCCCTGTGCGAGGCCTTCATCGAGGGCGCGACGACGCTGGGCATCCCGCGCAACCCCGACTACAACGCCGGTCTGCAGGAAGGCGTCTCCTACTCGCAACGCACCATCTACAAGGGCCGCCGCATGAGCGCGGCGCGCGCCTTTCTGAACCCGGCGAAGGGGCGCCCGAACTTGCACGTGCGCACCAACGCGCACTGCACGAAGATCCTGCTCGAGGGCAAACGCGCCGTCGGCGTGCGCTATGCCAAGGGCGGGCGGGGCGGCCAGGAGATCGAAGTGAGGGCCCGCAAGGAGGTGATCCTCTCGGGCGGGGCCTACAATTCGCCGCAGCTGCTGCAATTGTCCGGTATCGGCTGCCCGGAGCTGCTCAAGTCGCGAGGGATCGAGGTCCGGCACGCGCTGAAGGGCGTCGGCGAAAACCTCAAGGATCACTATGCGCCGCGGTTCGTTGCCCGCGTGAAGAACATCGAGACCATCAACGAGCGCGTCCGCGGCCTGAAGCTCGTCAACGAGGTCGCCAAGTGGGCCTTCATGCGTAAAGGCATCCTCGCTCAGTCGCCGACCCTCGTATACTGCTTCTGGCGCTCGCATCCCGACGTCGCCAATTCCGACCTGCAGCTGACGTTCACACCGGCGAGCTACCGGGAGGGCGTGCAGGGCGAACTCGAGCGTGAGCCCGGCATGACGGTCGCCTCCTGGCAGCAGCGGCCCGACAGCCGGGGCTTTGTGCATGTGCGCACGAACGATCCCTTCGACAAGCCGATCATCGATCCGCGGTATCTGACCGTGGAGGGTGATCGCCACGTGCTGCTCGCGGGCATGAAGCTCGCGCGGCGCCTGCTCAAGACCAAACCGCTCGAGCCCTATGTGCTGCGCGAGGATTTCCCCGGCGATCACGTGCAGTCGGACGCCGAGCTGCTCGAGGCGGCCAAGGAGCGTGGCACCACCACCTTCCATCCCAACGGCACCTGCAAGATGGGGCCGGCGAGCGACCGTCTCGCCGTCGTCGACGACCAGCTGCGCGTGCATGGACTGGAGGGGCTGCGCGTGATCGACGCCTCGGTGATGCCGACCATGCTCTCGGCGAACCTCAATGCCGCAACCATGATGCTCGCCGACAAAGGCTCCGACATGATCCTCGGCCGCACCCCGCCCGAACCTGCCTCGCTGGCGGTGTGAGCGGCATGCTTCAAGAGCTGCTTTGGATCGAGATCGTATTGAAGGGTGCGGCGGGCGGTCTGCTGATGCTGGCGCCCCGAACGCTTGCGCGCGCGCTCGGCCTGCCGCCGGTGGCGGAGCCGTTCTGGCCGCGCTGCCTTGGTGCGCTGCTCGTCGGCATTGCGCTGGCAGCCTTCCTCGAGGTCAAGCTCAAGGGCGCCAACGGGCTCGGCCTCGCCGGCGCGATCGCCGTCAATCTCGCGGCTGCCGGCATCATCGGCGGGCAGCTCATTGTGGGACAGGTGACGCCCGCCCGCCGCGGCCGTGTGCTGCTTTGGCTCACGGCGGGCCTGCTGATGTTGCTCGCACTTGCCGAGATCCCCTGGGCATAAATTGTCACCGACCTTTCGTCCCCCGGCACGCGTCTTGCTCCGGCCCTTGCGCAAAGGTTTTGCCGCAGGACCCCGAGATGATCGCGCTGTCGCACCGCGTTGAAATCACCGAGACCGACATCGAGGCCGCTCGGCCTTGCCGCGCGCGCAGCAGTCCTGTCGTTCGCCTCAACCCGAACGTCGGCACGCCGGCCCTCGCGCTGGTCGACACACTCTCCGCTTTCGAAGCGCTCGGCGCCGAGTGGACCGAGTTGATGGCTGGCGCCGGCGGCTCCTCACAGGTCTTCCAGTCGTTCGCCTGGAACTGGCACTGGACCCGGCACTACATCGACGCCTCGGGCCGGAAAGGTCCCCGCCTTGCCATTGTCACCGGACGGATCGACGGCCGCCTCGTGCTCGTTGCGCCGCTGGTCGTGCAGCGCATGGCGGGCCTCAAGCAGCTCTCCTGGATGGGCGAGCCCGTCACGCAATATGGCGATGTCGTCGCCGCACCCGAGGCCGCAAGCGCCGACACCATCGCCAACGCACTGCGCTTTGCCGCGGGCCAGACGCGCGCCGACCTTGCAAACCTGCGCAAGGTGCGCGCCGACAGCCTCGCAGCACCGGCCCTTGCCACGCTCGGCACGCGCATCACCGGCACCGAGGAGGCGCCCTATATGCGTCTCGACCCGCCCGACTACGCGACCTACGAGGCCGCCCGCTCGCCCAAGCGCCGCAAGAACCGCGCCCGCCACATGCGCCGCCTGCAGGAGCGCGGAAGCGTCGAGTTCCGCACCGACTCGGCGAGCGCTGACGCAGCCGATCTCGCCGCCTACGCCGTGCTCATGAAGCGCGCCTCGCTGAAGGGTAAGGGCCGGGTCTCGCCGAGCCTCGCCGATCCGCGCTTTGCCGGCTTCTTCGCCGATATCGCGCGCGGCCGTGAGCATCCGATCGACTGCCGGGTGATGAGTGTGCGCAGTGGCGGCGAGATGGCCGCCATGCAGGTGGTGATCGATCACGGCAACGCCCGCTACCTGCACATCGCCGTGTTTTCGAGCAAGTTCGAGAAGTGCGGCGTCGGCGGCTTGTTGCTCGAACACGCGCTGAAGGATTGCTTTTCGCGCGGCTACGCGACCTTCGACCTGCTGGCGCCCAAGCACGAATACAAAATGGACTTCGCCGACGGCACGGTCGAGGTGCACGATCACGCGCTCGTCCTGTCGCGGCGAGGGGCTGCCTATACCGCGGCCGTCCTCGGCCTGCGCCAGCGCGCCAAGCGCGCGATCGAGGCGATGCCCGCGCCGGTGCGGCGCGCCATCGACGGCGCCATGGCCCTGCTGCGGCGGGCGTGATGTGTGGCCGGCGCGACTATGACAAGCGATGCTGGGTCGTCACTCCATCGCTCACGCGATTGCGCTTGACCCAGCCTACGGCGCACGACCCCGAACAACGTAGGCTGGGTCAAGCGTAGCGCGACCCAGCTCCCACGACGGGCGGTGCGGCAGGAACTCAGCAACGGGCGCTACCCATGCTGCGTTGCTCACTCCGCCCGCATTGCCCAGGACGGCAGCGGCGGCATCTCATCAGTGCCCCAATGCGGCTCGTATGCACCACGCTCGATCCACGCTTGGAACGAGGAAAAGGGCCAGTCCCGTGGCGCACGAACGAGCCCATGCCGCACCGGATTGTGGTGAATATAATCAAGGTGCGCGTCGAAGTCGCGATCATCGCGGATCATGTGCTCCCAGTAACGCCGTTGCCAGATCGACTGCTCACCCTTGGCTCTGCGCGACGGATTCGGGTTGGTTGGCCCGTGACGTTTGACCCATTTTTTGGTGAAGCCCTCCTTGATGAGGCGCCATCGCTTCGGGTAGTCCGCGTCACCATCGGGAAGCTGCCAGAGCACATGCAAATGATCCGGCAAGATCACGTGTGCCTCGACCTCGAAGGGATGACGTCTCTGGACGTCCGCGATCACCCACGTCAGGAGCGCGACGGCATCGGGGTCTTCGGACAGACGCCGTCGCTCGTGCGTGACGACGGTGAAGAAGTATGATGCGCCTTCGACCTTGAACCGCTTGTAGGTGCGCATGGTTCACCTCTTCGGACTCGCGATGCTGGGTCGCACTCCACGCTCACGCGTTGCGTTTGACCCAGCCTACGTTGCACCACCCCGAACAACGTAGGCTGGGTCAAGCGTAGCGCGACCCTGCTCCCACGGTGCGTGGGAATGCGCGTGGCGCCCCAGCCTCACCGCACGCCGAGCTTCTTCTGCAGGCTCGATGAGGACGTCGTGTACTGGAACAGCAGCTTCTTGCCGGGGTGCACGATCTTGTGCGCGGCCTGCGACATGAGGGCTGCCTCGTGGAAGCCAGACAGGATCAGCTTCAGCTTGCCGGGATAGGTGTTGATATCGCCGATGGCGAAGATGCCCTTCTCGCTGGTCTCGAATTTCTCGGTGTCGACGGGGATCAGGTTCTCGTCGAGATTGAGGCCCCAGTTGGCGACCGGCCCGAGCTTCATGGTGAGCCCGAAGAACGGCAGCAGGCGACTGCAGGCGAGCCGGCTCTCGCCCTCCTTGGTCTTCACGGTCACAGCTTCGAGCGCGCCATTCGTGCCGTGTAGCGCCGTCGCCTGGCCGATCACGAGCTTCACCGTGCCGTCGGCGACGAGGCGGCGCATCTCACCGACCGAATGCGGCGCGCCGCGGAACTCGTCGCGCCGATGCATCAGGGTGAGCGACTTCGCGACCGGCGCGAGGTTGAGCGTCCAGTCGAGCGCGCTGTCGCCGCCGCCGACGATCAGGATGTCGCGACCGCGGAAATCGTCCATGCGGCGCACGGCGTAGAACACGCCTTTGCCCTCGTAGGCCTCGATGCCATCGAGCGGCGGACGCTTCGGCGTGAACGAGCCGCCGCCCGCCGCGATAACAACGAGCTTCGCCAGGAACACCTGGCCGACGTCGGTCTCGAGCCGGAAGCGGCCGTCGGGCTGGCGGGCGAGCGCTTCGACCCGCTCGCCCAAGTGGAAGGTCGCCCCGAACGGCTTGATCTGCGCCATCAGCGCCTCGGTGAGCCCCTGGCCGGTCACGATGGGCAGCGCTGGGATGTCGTAGATCGGCTTCTCGGGATACAGCTCGGCGCACTGACCGCCCGGCTTGTCGAGGATGTCGATGAGGTGCGCCTTGATGTCGAGAAGGCCCAGTTCGAACACGGCGAACAGGCCGCACGGCCCCGCGCCCACGATCACGCAGTCCGTCTCGATCGGCATGCCCGTGCCGGTGCTCTCAGCCATCGGTCGATCCTCGAAGAATGCTTAGGGCAATCGCTGGCCCCGGTCGTGGCCCCTAAATACCCGCAACCGGCTGCGGCGCAAGCCGTGCGCTCTCGCCTGCGCAGACTCGACGGCAGGATCGCGAAAAAATTGGCTGTCGCCATGATCGCCCCTGGCCTAGAGTTCGTCGATAGCTCGGCGCCGAGGAGTTTTCGTCATGCGATTGCGCGACGCCGCCCGCGTCATCCGTTCGAAGAACGCTGGGCCTACGCAGGTCACCATCGACCTGATGTTCGATGACCCGAAGCTTTACGCGCGCGCCCTCAAAGCTGCGAGCTTGCGGCCCGAAGTGATCGCGCAGCGCTACGGGGTCGCTGAGGCCGAGGTGATCCCGTATCCGGCCGCCAACGCCATCAAGATCGTGCTGCCGCGCCGCGTCATCGCCGGCTCACCGGGAGATACCGACGTCTACGGCGCCCAGCAGCACCGCCCGATGATCGACGTGGAGATTTGAGACCAGCCCATGAGCAACTTCGCACGCGTCATCGCCAAGTGGCGCAAGGAAAAGGGTCCGTTGCGGATCCTCGCGGCGTCGGGCCAGCTCGGCTATGGCATCGCCGAGAAGGCGTTCCGCGCGGGCCTCGAACGCGACCTGCACCTGATCGGCGCCGACATGGGATCCGTCGATCCCGGACCCTACTATCTGGGTTCCGGCAAGCTAGCGACCGCCTACCGGACAACCAAGCGCGACCTGAAATTCTGCCTCACCGGCGCGATCCAGATGAAGGTGCCGTTGATCCTGGGCACGGCGGGAACGGCGGGCGCCAACGTGCATCTCGAGCAGACGCTCGCCATCGTCCGCGAGATCGCGCGCGAGGAGGGGCTGTCGTTCAAGCTCGCCACCATCACCTCGGAGATGCCGCGCGATCTGATCAAGGCCAAGGCGCGCGCTGGGCGCATCCGCGCGATCGGCCCGATCGGCGATCTCAC
>JANOJW010000033.1:0-11951 GCA_031418955.1 Hyphomicrobiales bacterium
CTGGCCGGATTGGCCGCGTCGGCCGGGTTTCGCCTAACGCGCGCTTGCCGAGCATCGTGGTGACAGGCTCGCGGGTGCGGAACGAGGTGCCGAAGTCGCCGACCGCGAGCCGGCCGACGTATTTTGCGAAACGCACGTGCACGGGTTCGTCGAGGCCGAGCTCGATGCGCATGCGCTCCATCACCAGCGGGTCGATCGGCGAGCGGCCATCGTCGTTGAGGCTCGAGGCGAACGAGCCCGGGATGACGCTGAACAGCACGAAGATCACCAGCACCACGATGAGGATCGTAGGGATGGTCTGGAGGATGCGGCGGATGGCGAAGGCCAGCATGAAGGTTAGAGACCGGGGACTAGGGATTGGGGACCAGGTTCAGTTGAGGCATCCCCTCAGTCCTGATCCCTCGCTTCTGTCACTTCACGGGCGACTGGTCGGTGACCCAGATGTGCTCGGGATACTGGTGTGTCAGCTCGGTTGCGTTGGGCTGGAGGCCCTTCACCCATGGCTGGAAAGCCATCGCCGCCTTGTTGTAGTTGTAGAACCAGACCGGGGCTTCCTCGTAGAGGATGCCGTCGGCCTTCTTGAGCAGAGCGTTGAGTTTCGCCGGATCGGTCTGCTGCGCCGCCTCGTCGAGGACCTTGTCGAACTCGGCGTTTTTGAAGCGGTTGTAATTGCAAGCGGACAACGGCGTCGAGGAGTGGAAGCACTTCAAGGCTGCCAGCGCGTCGGGGCCAGTCTGGTTCGACCAGACGAAAGCCTGAAAGTCGCCCTTCCGGACGGTCTCGGAGAGCACCGCGGTCTCGATCTGCTTGACCTTCACCTTGATGCCGACCTTTGCCAGCATCGGAATCACCGCCTCGACGATGGGCAGGCCCCAGCTCTCGTTCTGGCTGGTGGTCCACTCGAACTCGAAACCGTCCTTGTAGCCGGCGTCGGCGAGCAGCGCCTTCGCCTTTTCGATGTCGAAAGCGTAGGGCTTCCTGTCCTTGTCGTAGGCCGGAGAGGTCAACGGGAGCCAGCTCACCGCCCGATAGGCCTTCTCACGGGCGAGCCGCTTGACGATCAGATCGGTGTCGATCGCATGGTTGATCGCCTGACGCACGCGCTTGTCGGCGAAGGGCTTCACCTCGGGGTTCATGCCCATGAAGCGGGTGAACACCTCGGCGACCTCGATGATGCCGTCCTTCAGCGCCGGCTCGTTGCGATAGGCGACGTATTGGGCGGGGCCGAGGATCGACAGGTCGATCTCTTTGTTGCGGAAAGCGATGTCGCGCGCTGGCGCCTCGCCCATCACTGCAATGATGATCTTGTCGAGGTGGACAGGCTTATAGAACTTGTCCCACCGCTCGGTCACCATGCGGGAGCCCGGCACATGCTCGACGAACCGGAAGGGCCCAAGGCCGATCGGCTTCTGGAGGAACTCAGGCGTGTCGCCGAGCTCCTTGGGGTAGATCGCGGTGGTCGGGTTGTAGAAGTAGAAGCCCGGATTGACGCGGTCGGTCAGCGTCATCTCGAGCGTGTGGTCGTCGATCTTCTTGAGCCCTGAGATCTGCGTCGCCGTGCCCTTCTCGACATCGGCGGCGCCCTTGATGACGCGACCCCAGCGAGCGCCGGGGAACGCTTTCTTGCCGTCCATGATGCGGGTGAAGGAGTAGATGATGTCGTCGGCCGTCATCCCGCGGCCATGATGGAAGATGGCGTCCTGACGCAGCTTGAAGGTGTGGGTGAGACCGTCCGGCGAGGTGGTGACCGCGGTCGCCAGCTCGAGCACGGTCTCGTTCTTCGTCGAGTCCCAGGTGTAGAGTGTGCGATGGATGGTATGGGCGTAGATGCCATCCTGTGCGCGCGGCGTGGAATGGATGTCCATCGACGAGAAGCTGGTGCCGTAGGGTGCGGTCATGCGCAGCGTGCCGCCCTTGCGCGGGGCCTGCGCATCGGCGGCGCCAGCGAGGCCAAACGCCAGCGCTAAGGCCAGCGCCGTGCTCCATCGGGTTTTGGTCATTGTGGTCCCTCGTTAGTCGAGCCGTTGATGGTTGGAGCGAGTTGACCACTGCGGGCCCGTGCGACGCAAGGAGCTTCGGACGCGGCAGCTCCGAAGCCGGGGCGGCCGAAGACCTATAAGAAGCGTTCGGTCACGCAGCTTTAGTTGGAGACGAGGAGGGATTCTGCGGACTAAGCGTGAAATCGAAGGTCAGCTTGTCGTAGATCACGCTCGGCACCTTCTTCCCGCCAGTAACGCCTGTCAGTTCGATAAGACCCAGGCTTTCCATGGTGTGAAGCGTCCTGGACAAGTTCGATTTTGCCCGGCCGGACAGCTTGGCAAGCTCAGCCATCGATTGTGGCTGAGAGTTCCTGATCATTTCTAGCAGCAACATATTGCGATCACTGAGTACCTTCGCCAACGACTCAATCGAAGATACCCAATGGCGGGGCTCATTCGGGCCAAGCTTCTTTCCGCGCACGATATCGATCGTTCGCTGTTTGATGTATTCCCGTGGGGCAATGCCGATGCGCAACACCCTCTGATCGCTCACGATATGCCCTCCTCTTTCAAGATTGACTCGACGTCTGCCCAGAAGTCCTCCAACAACTTCAGAGGCGATTCGAATGTGTAGGCTGTGACCTTCCCGTTGAAGTGTCTGTGATCAAAGGCGAGGGCGCGAGATCGAGACGCCGCTGATGGGCCGCTTCCGATCTTCGCCTGATGGGCGTTGTCGTACCCAACAACGCGATCGTTTCCAGGACGATGCAACGTCAGGGCGTATTGCAATCCGTGCGGTCTGCCTCCGCTCTTGTCTACTGTTCGCACCTTCATGGAGACCCAGAATCCTCCTCCCACCTCCGCAGTGATACCGTGGAGATCAAGGAGAACGCTCAAGCCATCGTCTGGATCATTGGACACAGAGTTATCATATGATGATAACTGCTTCGTTAAAAGGCCCTCATACAACCTATCGGAACTTAGTCCGTCAGAATTCAAACTGAGACACTACCCGGTGGAATGTGAATTTGACACGGTGCTCAGGGGGTGCCAGACGCGCCCAATGCGGTTGCGGGGAGCGACATGGCTCAAAAGAAGTTGAACCGCGCTGGTCGGGTTGCGGGCGCGCTCTTGGGTGCTTGCTGCATCCTTGGCCGAGCACTGGCGATGATCGCGCTGCTTGCCGGATTGGCGATGGGGGCCGAGGCCACTACGCCGGGTGCGAATGGCGCTTGTCCGGCCGCGCCGACGCCGGTGCGCGATCTCGACATTCCTCGCTTCTACGCCAACGCCGAGGGCTCGACGGTCGATCCGAAGCTCGCGAAGCTGCACGAGGCCGCGGTGGCGCCGCTGGTCGCGTTCGTGCGCCAGATCGTCGATGCGTCGGACAAGGTCATGACGGCCCGGGATCAGCGACGCGGAGTGTGCGCGTTGGCGTGGCTGACGACATGGGCGGCGTCCGACGCCTGGCAGGGCGACATGGTCACGCGGCAGGCCGAGTATCAGCGCAAGTGGGATCTCGCTGGAATCGCGCTCGCCTACGTGAAGCTCAAACCGCTGGCGAGTGTTGAACAGCGCGCCGTGATCGAGCCGTGGCTGAAGCGGTGGGCGGCGAAAGCGCGGACGTTCTTCGATGATCCAGGACGCCGGCGCAACAATCACTGGTACTGGCTCGGGCTCGGCACGATGGCGACGGCACTGGCAACCGACAGCGAGGAGCACTGGCAGGCCGCACGCGCGATATTCGGCGACGCGATGCGCGACATCCGCGCCGACGGCGTGCTGCCGATGGAGCTGGAGCGGCAGGAGCGCGGATTATTCTATCACGTGTTCGCGATGATGCCGCTCGTCGTGATGGCGGAGGTCGCGGCGCGACGGGGTGAGGACTGGTACGGGCTCGAAGACGGCGCGCTGCACCGCTTGGTCGGATTGTGCATCTCAGGTTTGGTTGCGCCGCAGACGTTCGCGGCGATCGCTGGAAAGCCGCAAGAGCAGCCCGTCAATGCGCGTGCCGGCTGGCTCTCGCTCTACAAGGCGCGGTTTCCCGATCGTGTGACAGCGAAGACCCTGCCGCAGGTTCCCGACAAGCACCGCCTGCTCGGCGGCGACGTGCGCCTGCTGATGCAGGCGGTGGAGCGAAGCAAAGGCGCAAAACTGCACTGACCTTCACTGACACGTTCTATTCGCCGGCGGCGGACGGTGCGATCTTGCCTCGCGCCAGCCACGAGCGGACGCCCTGGTCGAGTACGACGGCTGCGAGGATCACGGCGAAGCCTGCGAGTTCCAGCGACGTGGGGCGCTCGCCGATCATAAGTATGGCGCCGCTGACGCCGAAGATCGGCACCAGCAGCGTGCCGAGCGCCGCAGTCGAGGCAGGGACGCGCGCGATCAGCCCGAACCAAAGCACATAAGCCGCGGCCTGCGGGAAAAGGACGTGATAAGCGAAGGTGGCGGCGATCTCGGGTCGCCAGAGCTCGAGCCGCGGCGTCTCGAACAGCGCCATGCCGAGGCCTGAGACGAGCGCACCGATCAGGATCTGCCAGGCGGTGAGCGCGAGAGGGGCGCCGGGGATCTGCGCGCGCTTCGTATAGACGGTTCCCGCCGCCCAGGTGATCGCGGCGGCAAGCACGTAGATCAATCCGAGCGGCAGCTCGCCGGCCGCCGCCTGCAACCAGAACGGCTTTGCCAACAGCGAGATGCCGAGTCCGCCAAGGGCCAACGCTCCAGCGCGCAAGCGATCGATCGGCTCGCCCAGCATCATCCAGGCGAACAGCACCGACCAGAGCGGCATGGTGTAGGTGATGATGACCGCGCGCGAGGCCGGCATCGACAGCTGCGCGAACACGGCGAACAGATTGAAGCAGACGACGTTGAGGACGCCCGCGATGACGAGTTGCGGCCAGTGGCTACGCGGCACCCGCAGCGACTGGCCGGCGACGAGCGTGGTAGCGACCAGCACCAGGAAGCCGGCTCCAAGCCCGAAGGCGCGCAGCGACCAGGGGCCGGTGCCGTCGAGCAGGATCTTCACGACCGGCCAGTTGAGGCCCCAGAACAGGGCCGCCGCCCAGATCCGCCACAGGTTACCGAATGCGGATGGGGTGGTCAGGTGGATCTCCTGCATTCGCGCGGTGTGCGCAAAGTGTCTGTTCAGCCAGTACCGGATCAGAGAACGGGGCGTGGCCCTGGAGTTGGATCGTTCAGCATTTTCCAGACCGCATAGAGCCACATCGCGTAGATGACGAAGACGACCAACACAACACCAAGCGCCGCAAGATCTGTCGCGCCAATGGACAAGAAGCAGGCTGCGCAATTTCCGGTTTGCTGACAAGCCGGGACAACTCTCGTCAGGCGGGCCGACTTATCCCCGCCGTTTACCATCGCTGCTGGAAGTGGGCGCGAAACTTATGCCCAGGGGCCGGATTGGCCGCATCGTGCTTCGTAACGGTTGCCGAGCGTGCGCCGGATCGCGCTTCGGCACGATTCGGCAAGTGTCGGGTGGCCGGGCTCTTTGAACTGTGAATCTTTTTTCGGCACTCCGGTCGCTCGACGGCGGCGGGATGCCGTCCTGCACCGTCACTGTCGTTTGCCGCCGCCGCGGTGCGTGTCGGCGTCGATCGCCATGCGGATCACGATCAGCGAGCGGAAGGTGCGTGCGTTACCCTCGGCGGCGCGCGGCAGCGGCGGCGAGCTGATCAGGTCGACGCGGGCGCTATCGGTGCGCAGGCTCTGGCTGATGGTGGTCAGGATGGCCCCGTCGGGCTGCTTAGCGATCAAGGCCGAGCCGGCGAGCAGGATGGCCAGGAGCTTGCGCGGCGAGATCATGCGAACCGCCTTGGCGTGACGCAGACGTCCTGCTCAGTACGCGCGGGCGACGCAGAACCCGACCACGTCGGAGAGCGCCGTCTTGGCAACGCCGTCGGGGAAGATCGCCAGCGCGTCGCGGGCCATGCCACCATAGCTGCGCGCCCGCTCCAGCGTCCCCTCGAGCGCCTTGTGCTTCTTCATCAGGACAATGGCCTGCGCCAGGTTCTCGTTGCTCGAGTCGCCATCGACGAGGCACTTTTTCCAGAACGCGCGCTCCTCTTCGGTGCCACGCCGGAAGGCCAGGATCACCGGCAGCGTGATCTTGCCCTCGCGGAAGTCGTCGCCGACGGACTTGCCGAGCCGCTCGCTGTCGCCGCCGTAGTCGAGGGCGTCATCGACGAGCTGGAAAGCGACGCCGAGATTGCGGCCATAGGCACGGAGCGCCGTCTGCTGGTCGGCGGGGCGTCCAGCGAGCGCGGGGCCGACCTCGGCGGCGGCGGCGAACAGCGCGGCGGTCTTGGCGTTGATGATCGCCAGATACTCGTCCTCGGTGGTCGCCATGTTCTTGGCCGCGGCAAGCTGCATGACCTCGCCTTCAGCGATCACGGCGGCAGCGTTGGAGAGGATCTTCAAGCAGGGCAGCGAGCCGACGTCGACCATCATGCGGAAGGCCTGGCCGAGCAGGAAGTCGCCGACCAGCACGCTCGCCTGGTTACCCCAGACGAGGCGGGCCGTGCGCTTGCCGCGACGGGTGTCGCTCTCGTCGACGACGTCGTCGTGCAGCAAGGTCGCGGTGTGCATGAACTCGACGGTGGCGGCGAGGCGGACATGGCCCTGGCCACTGTAGCCGACGAGCTTTGCCGCCGCGATGGTCAGCATGGGGCGGAGCCGCTTGCCGCCCGAATCGATCAGATGGTGGGCCAGCTTCGGGATCAGCTCGACGTCGGACACCGCCTTGTCCAGGATGATGGCGTTGACGCCGGCCATATCCGCCGCAACGAGATCGAGGATTGGCTGCAACCCGGCGCCAGGATCGCGCGCATCGCTCAGCGGAATGACGACTCCCAAGACGACCTTCCCGGATATTTCTGTTATGTTTCGCGACTATATCTGGGAGCCGCGCGTGGTCCGTCAAGTCGAATTGACGCATGACGGGGCCGGGCGCGGACCCAGGTTCGGCACAGTACGGAGGGCAAGCGCCATGCGCGATCTCGTGCACACGCAGGATCCCGTCAAAATCAGCTTCATCGTGTCGCTGCTGAAGGAAGCGGGGGTCGACACGCATGTCGCCGATGAGAACCTGAGCGTCAACCTCGGCTTCCTCGGGATCGTGAAGCGCATCCAGGTGCCGGACGATCAGTTGGCTGCGGCCTGCGAGGTGCTGTTTGACGCGGACCTCAAGGAAGAGATTACGGCGGAGGCGCTGCAATGGCTGGCGAAGTCCCGCCGGACGTGAGCGGCGGAGCGTTGATGGACGATGGCGAGTTGGACCTGACCGACGACGCGTTCCTCGGCGGGCAGCTGCACGTGCTGCAGCCGCGCAAAGGATACCGGGCCGGGCTCGACGCGGTGCTGCTGGCGGCGGCGGCCCCATTGGCTGCAGCCGAGGTGGGGACAGTCATCGATGCGGGTGCTGGGGTCGGAACCGTCGGGTTATGCATTGCTCGTCGCATCGTCGGCGTGCGCGGCGTTCTGGTCGAGCGCGACCCGAAACTTTCGGCGCTCGCTCGAGCCAACGCCGCGCGCAACGGGTTTGCCGGCCGTGTGGAGGTGGTGGAGGCGGATCTCGCGAGGGGCGGCGCGCTGGCGCATGAGGCCGGCGCGGTGTTGGGTCTCGCGCCGGGCAGCATCGATCATGCGGTTGCCAATCCGCCCTATTTCGCGACCGGGACGGGCACGCGTGGGGTGGCGACCAAGGCCGTCGCCCACCAGATGGCTCATGAGGATCTCGATCGATGGGCGGCGTTGCTGGCGACCGTGCTGCGCACCGGGGGCAGCGTCACCATGATCCATGAGGCGGCGGCGCTGGCTCAGGTGCTCGCTGCGCTCGAGCCGCGGTTCGGCGCGCTCGACGTCCGCCCGATCGCGCCGTGCGAAGGCGATCCGGCGATCCGGATTTTGTGCCAAGGTCGAAAGGGAAGCCGGCGGCCGCTGCGATTGTTGCCACCGCTGATCCTGCACGGCGATGGTCAATCGTTCCGGCCCGAGATCGACGCAATTTTGCGGCAGGGTGCGCGGCTGGTGGTCGGTTGAGCGGGACGCAATAGGGGTGACTTTGCGCAACAGGTCGGGACCGACGCGCCGCACCGTCTGCGCGGGCCTCGTCGCGGGAGCAGCGATGGCGTCGAGCGGACCCGTGACTGCCGCACCCGTCGTGACGACCGGCGCCGCCCGTCTGGCGCTTGACCGCTTCGCCACACTCGCTGGTCGTCGCGTGGCGCTCGTCACCAACCACACGGGACGCGTGGGCGCTGCACATCTCGCCGACCTGATGGCGGCCTCGGGCCGGGTGCAACTTGCCGCGATTCTCGCGCCAGAGCATGGGTTTCGCGGCGCCGTCGAGGCCGGGAAGAAGGTGCAGGACGAGCGCGATCCCGCGACCGGCGCGCCGGTCTATAGCCTTTATGGGGCGACGCGGAAGCCGACGCGCGAGATGCTGCAGGGCGTCGATACGCTGGTGTTCGACATTCAGGATATCGGGGCGCGGTTCTACACCTACATCTCGACCATGGGTCTCGCGATGCAGGCCGCTGCCGAAGCGCGCTTGCCGTTCGTGGTGCTCGATCGTCCGAACCCGCTCGGCGGCACCTACGTGGCGGGTTTCGTGATGGAGCCGGCACTACGTTCGTTCGTCGGGCAATACGCAATCCCGATCGTGCACGGCATGACCGTCGGGGAGCTTGCCCGCATGATCAAGGGCGCGCGCCTGCTCGAGGGCCTCGACGCGTTGGATCTCACCGTGGTCGAGGCCGAGGGCTGGCGCCGCGCCATGCGCTGGCCGGCAACTGGCCTGCCGTGGGTCGCGACCAGCCCGAATATTCCGACAGTGGAGTCGGCGCTGATCTATCCGGGCATCGGCATGGTCGGCGAGCTCACCGTCAACGAGGGTCGCGGCACGCCGACGCCGTTCCAGCTGTTCGGTGCGCCATGGCTCGATGGGGCGCGCCTCGCAGAAGAGCTTGCCGCGTTAAAGCTCGGCGGATTGCGGATCGAGCCGCACGACTACATTCCGCGCGCCAAACCGGGCGTCGCCGCAAGCCCGCGCCATGTCGACCAGCCGATCACGGGTGTACGGGTCGCGATCACCGATCCAGACCAGGTTCGCGCACTCGATCTCGGCTTTCATGCGATGGCCCGCATCGTTGCATCCGCACGCGAGCGGGGCGTCGCGCCGATCTACGGCAGCGAGCGCATGTTCCACGCCATCGCCGGTACGCGGCGGTTGCATGCGATGCTGGAAGCTGGCGCCAGCGGCGCGACAATCATCGCCGCCTGGGCCGACGAGGCGCGTGCGTTCGAGGCCCGTCGCAGGCCCTTCCTGCTCTACGCCTGACCTGACCGCTGCATCACTGTAAGCGCCGTGACCGCCCATCGGGCAGGCAGCAAGCCTAGTCAATTTGAGACAAACGCTGTCCCCCGTCGGAACGGAACCACCATGATTTTGGGGCAAGGCTTCCACGGTTGGGCATGCGGCCTGCATTGCGGCTGGGGTCTCGTTCACGTTTCTCCGACAGGGTGGGTTTTTCAATGGCTGTTACAACGACACGCTACAAAGGCACGTCAGCGCACGATCTGTTCGAGCTCGACATGCTGCAACTCGCCAGCGCGCAGATCACAGGCGGCCTCGGCACCGATACGCTGAAGATCACGACGACGGGCAGTTATGTCTTTTCGTCGGCCTCCTACAGGGGCCTTTCCGGCGTCGATTCATTCGACTTCTCGAGCCATCTGACCGGCACGCTGGAAGTCCGTCTCACCTCCGGCATGATGAGCCAGACAGACGCCGGGCGCCTCACCATCGTCTCCGGCGCGAGCGGTATCGATGTCCTGAAAGCCGGCGCCTCGGTGGGCGGCACGGTCTATATCGCTGGCATCGGCGTCGTGCAGCTCGATCACGCGATTAACAATTTCGTCAGCATCGCCGACGGCGCGTTCGTGCATGTCAAAGGCGGCAACGGCAGCGACACCATCCGGGCGTCGGCCACCGGCTCGATCCTCGACGGCGGCGCGGGCAACGACACGCTGGTGGCTGGAAACGGCACGGATTCGGTTCGTTTCGGGACCGGCGATCGTGCCGATCTGGTGCAGAGCTTCAATGCGGCGCAGGACGTCGTGGTGCTCGAGGGCACGGGCTTCACGTACATGAGCGAGATCGCCCTGCGCCTGACCGATACCGCCTCCGGCGCGCGGCTCGACCTCGGCAACGGCGATACGCTGACGTTTGCAGGTATTTCGGCTGCGGATCTGGGGGCCGGTAATTTCTCCGGCATTGCGGCCGGCGCGCCGACCATCGTGGTGGCGCCCGGCACCACGGCCGACCAGCTGCAAGCGATCCTCGACGGCGCGGGGGCTGGCGCCACCGTGATTCTCGCCGAGGGCAGCCATGTGTTCAATCATTCGATCGTCATCCGGCATGACGGCGTGACGCTGCGGGGCGCCAGCGAGACGGGCACCGTCGTGGTGTTCGACTATCCCGCTGGCACGGGCGGCGACGGCATCGTCGTTCGCGCCGGCGCCGAATCCTTCCTCGGCACGGCGACGGCCGACATTGCCCGTGGCTCGACATCACTTGTGATGAGCGCCATCTCGGGTCTGGAAGCCGGCGACACGATCCGCATCTACCAGGACAACGATGCGGCCTATCTCGCCGCCAACGGCTGGTCGAACGCGGACCCCGCGTTGCTCGCCAGCCATCCCTTCCGCGAGGTGATCGCGCAGATCGACCACATTGCGGGCAACACCGTCTATCTGAAGAGCGCGATCCCGTTCGCGATGACAGGTGGTCTTGCCCGGGTCAACGCCATTGATCTCGTCCGCGACGTGCGCCTCTCGGACATGACGGTGACGTATGCGCTGGGTGAGCCCAACGCGTTCGACTTCGCAAACACGCATCCGGCATTCGACGGTGCGGCGGCCGTTCGGTTCGACGGCACGCACAACGCGGTGATCGAGAACCTTTCGATCCTCGACAGCGCCAGCCTGGCGCTCGACGTGCGCTCGTCGCTCTCGATCAGCGTCGACGACATCTACATCGATGGCGCGCACAACAAGGGCTCGGACGGCAACGGCTATGGTCTCGAGATCCAGGAGACGTTCGAGTCGTCGTTCACGAACCTCGAGATCTTCAACACGCGGCACGCCGTGCTGTTCTCGTCGTGGGACGCGGAGGCCAACAACGTCGTGCACGTGCTCGACACCAACCGCGACGTCAATTTCCACGGCAGCGACGACGTCGCCAACACGGTGATCGTCGACCGCGCCGTGCTCGCCTACGATCAGTCGCAGAACTCCGGGACCGGCAACGGCTACTGGGCGGTCGTCAGCGACGGCGGGACGTCACACACTCGGACCGACATCTATGGCGGCAACAGTGTGCTGTTCGCGTACGCGCGCGGCTCCGATGCGGCGGACGAGATCCACGGCACGCATGCCGGCGCCTACCTCAACGGCATGAACGGGCAGGACATCCTGGTCGGCGGCAGCGGCAGCGACATTTTCGTCGGCGGCCTCAACAAGGATCGCATGACCGGCGGCGCGGGTGCGGACCAGTTCTTGTTTCGCGTCGGCGACAACTACGACACCATTACCGACTTCGACGCGTCGGTCGGCAGTGATGTGCTCGTGCTCTCGGGTACAGCGAGTCTCGACGCCGTATCGGACCTCACGATCACGCAGGATGGCGCCAACGTGCTGGTGCGGTACGGCGCAAACGCCACGATCATCATCGAGGGCCGTGCTGTGGCGGACATTGGCGCGCACTGCTTCGTATTCGACCCGACGGGCCAACAGGTCGGCAGTCTGTTCTGAGCTGTCGGTTGTCTGCGGTGGCCACGGTGCAACGAGCTGCGTGAGCCGTAACAGGGGCAAAAGGCCGGGCGGGGATTGATTGCCGTCGGGGATTCACACGCGGCTCGAACTGTGCGAGTCGCTGTCGCCATGGCCGGATCA
>JANOJW010000034.1:0-5132 GCA_031418955.1 Hyphomicrobiales bacterium
CGCGAGGTTGCGGTTCATCTCGGCGAGGCGGCGCGCGGCGTGGGTCGCCATGGAGACATGGTCCTCCTGGTTGGCACTCGTCGGTGTCGAGTCGATCGAACAGGGCGCGGCGCGCTGCTTGTTCTCGGCGTAGAGCGCGGCCGCCGTCACCTCCGCGATCATGAAGCCCGAGTTGAGGCCCGGATCCGGCGTAAGGAATGGCGGCAGCCCGAAGTTCAGCGCCGGATCGACCAGCGTCGCGATGCGCCGTTCCGCGATAGCCCCGATCTCCGAGATCGCCAACGCAGTCTGATCGGCGGCAAACGCGACGGGCTCGGCGTGGAAGTTGCCGCCGGAGACGATTTCGGCCGTCTCGACCAGGACCAGTGGATTGTCGGTTGCGGCGTTGGCCTCGATGACCAGCGTCGCAAGCGCCTGGCGAATGAGATCGAGAGCTGCACCGGTTACTTGCGGCTGGCAGCGCAAGCAGTAGGGATCCTGCACGCGTTCGTCGCCTTCGAGATGCGATCGGCGGATCTGACTGTCGGCGAGAAGGGCCATCAACGCCCGCGCCGCGTCCTTCTGGCCTGCCAGTCCGCGGAGTTCGTGGATCTCGGGCCGGAACGGTGTCGCCGAGCCCATGGCCGCATCGACGGAGAGTGCGCCGGTGACGAGTGCCGTCACTGCCAGCTCGTGCGCGCGCAGGGCGCCAGCGAGCGCCCAGGCGGTCGAAACCTGCGTGCCGTTGATGAGGGCCAGCCCCTCCTTGGGTCCGAGCACGATCGGCTTCAGGCCGGCCTTCTCAAGCGCGGCGCGGCCTGGCATCAGAACGCCGCCGACGAACGCCTCGCCCTCACCAATCATGACGGCGGTCATGTGCGCAAGTGGCGCGAGATCACCGGAGGCGCCGACCGAGCCTTGCGCCGGAATGCGCGGGATCACCTTGGCGGCAAGCATCGCCTCCAGCTGATTGATGACCGCGAGCCGGACGCCCGAGGCGCCGCGCCCGAGCGACACGAGTTTCAGCGCCATGACAAGCCGCACGATCCACTCCGGCGTCACGTCGCCGACGCCGCAGCAGTGCGAGAGGATGAGGTTGCGTTGCAGCGTCTCCGTGTCGGCCGGCGCAATGCGCTTGGAGGCAAGCTTTCCGAAGCCGGTGTTGACGCCGTAGACGGGCGCCGAGCCGGCTGCTGCGACGGCGACGATGCGGGCTGCCGCCTCGACCCGCGGCAGGCAGGCCGGATCGAGCACTACCGACTTGCCACCTATAATGGCCGCGATCTCAGACAATCGGACCTTGCCGGGTGTCAATTGGATGGAATTCGTCATTGCCCTCTCCAGATCCGTTGATGCAGGGGATTAAAGCCCATGCGGTAAACGAGCTCCGCCGGCCGCTCGATGTCCCAGATCGCAAGATCGGCGTGCTTGCCCGCTTCCAGCGTTCCCGTCTCAGCGAGGAGGCCGAGTGCCCGCGCTGCCTCGCGCGTCACCCCCGCGATGCACTCGTCGACTGTCATGCGGAACAGTGTCGCGGCCATGTTCATGGCGAGGAGCAGCGATGTCAGCGGCGAGGTGCCAGGATTGCAGTCAGTGGCGATTGCCATCGGAACGCCGTGCTGGCGGAAGAGCGCGATCGGCGGCGGTTTCGTTTCCCGGATAAAGTAGTAGGCGCCAGGCAGGATGCCGGCGACGGTTCCGGCTTTGGCCATGGCAGCTGCACCGGCGGCATCCGTGTGCTCGAGATGATCGGCGGAGAGGGCGCCGTGACGTGCGGCCAGCGACGCGCCGCCGAGGTTCGAGAGCTGATCGGCATGGAGCTTCACCGGCAGGCCGCGGCACTTGGCGGCCTCGAACACGCGCGCAGTTTGCTCGGCAGAGAATGCGATGCCCTCGCAAAAGACGTCGACCGCATCCGCCAGGCCCTCGGCCGCAATGGCCGGCAACATCTCTTCGATGACTTTTGCAATGAAGGCGTCCTTGTCGCCGCCGGCCTCCGGTGGCAAGGCATGAGCGGCAAGGAAGGTGGTGACGATGCCGACCGGCCGCTCGCGTCCGAGGCGTCGCGCCACGCGGAGCGACTTTGCCTCGTTGGCGAGATCTAGGCCGTAGCCGGATTTGACCTCGACCGTTGTTACGCCCTCCGCGATCAGGGCATCGAGCCGCGGCAATGTCTCGTGAACGAGATCGTTCTCGCTGGCTGCTCTAAGCGCCTTTACCGACGAGACGATGCCACCGCCCGCCCTCGCAACCTCTTCGTAGCTGGCGCCGGCGAGCCGCAGCTCAAATTCGTGCGCCCGGTTGCCGGCCCACACGAGGTGCGTATGGCAATCGACGAGGCCTGGTGTGATCCATCTGCCCTCACAATCGATCGTCTCGCGCGCCTGCCGGAGCACGGCTGGCAAATCCCGCTCCTCGCCGGCAAAAACGATCCGCCCGTTGCTCGCGGCGACCGCCCCCTTCTCGATGATCCCGAGGGATGGTCCTGGCGAGGCCAGACTGGCCAGTCGCGCATTGCGCCACAGCCGATCGCAGCCGACACCCAAAGCCGAAGTAGTGGACATTGCACTTCTCCACAATGTGTCTTGCTGATTTTTATGTATAGACATAATATTTTCCGTGGCGCAAGTCGGAAATGACGGCCATCGACAGAAGAGGAGACGAACATGCCGATCATCCACGCGAAGCATGCATTGCTAGCGGAGGGCATCGCCGATGAGGTCCGCGTCACGATTGAAGGCGCGCGAATTACGACCATCGATGCGGGGGTGCCATCCGAACCGGGCGACGAACGCGTCGGCCTGCTGCTGCCTGGTATGGCAAACCTGCACAGTCACGCGTTCCAGCGCGGCATGGCGGGGCTTGCGGAGATGCGTGGCGCGCAGGCGGACAGCTTCTGGACATGGCGCGAGACGATGTACCGCTTCGCCCAGGCCATGACGCCGGACCAGCTCGAGGCGATCGCTGCCCAGCTCTACGTCGAGATGCTGGAAGCCGGTTTCACGCGTGTCGGCGAATTCCATTACCTGCATCATGATCGTGACGGCACGCCTTATGCCGACATCGCGGAGATGGCGGGGCGCATCTTTGCTGCTGCTGCCGCGACTGGCATCGGCATGATGCTGCTGCCGACATTCTATGCTCATTCGACGTTCGGCGGCGCCGCGCCAGCACCGGAGCAGCGTCGATTCATCAACGATCTCGACAGCTACGCGCGGCTGTTCGAGGGCTGCAGGCGACATGTCGTCAACCTCGAGGATGCGCGAGTCGGTGTTGCCCCGCACAGCCTCAGGGCCGTGACGCCGGAAGAACTCGCAACTGTTGCGAGTCTCGCGCGCGATGCTCCGATCCATATCCACGCTGCCGAGCAGACCAAGGAGGTCGAGGACTGCTTGGCTTGGAGCGGCCGACGGCCGGTCGAATGGCTGCTCGACAACGCCGGAATTGACCGACGGTGGTGTCTCATCCACGCGACGCACATGACCGAGAGCGAGACTGTCAGGCTGGCGCAGAGCGGCGCAACGGTCGGCGTGTGCCCGGTGACCGAGGCCAATCTTGGTGACGGCATCTTCAACGGCAGAAGCTACCTCGCGGCCGGCGGGGCCGTCGGCATCGGCACCGATTCCAACATTCTGATCGGCGTTGTCGACGAGCTGAGGCAGATCGAGTACTCGCAACGCCTGCGCGATCGCGCCCGCAACGTACTCTCGACAGGCGGTGGCTCGACGGGCCTTACCCTGTTCGAGGCCGCTCGGCGCGGAGGCGCCCTTGCACTCGGAACCGATGGAGCGGGAATTGCTGCCGGCGGCCGCGCTGATCTTGTGGCGGTGGATACGGCTGGCCCGGCATTTGCGGCCGTACCCGCAATGCAGCTTCTCGACGCCTGGATTTTCGCGAGCCGTGGAGCCGTCGATGGGGTATGGGTCGATGGGCGCAAGCTGGTCGACGGCGGCCGACACATTTGGAGTGAGGCCGTTCGGAACCGCTTTCTTGGCGTCATGAAGGAGCTAGCTGAGACGTGACTGAAAAACATGCGAGGGCCGAGCAGAGCAAACGCCAAGAGGCATCGATAACCGCGCCGGCGTCCCACACGCTGCACGAGCGGATTCTCGCCGACATTCGCGAACGTATCCTCTCGGATGCCTGGCCGCCGGGACACCGCATCCCGTTCGAGACGGAGCTCTGCGTGCAGTTCAGCTGCTCGCGCATGACGGTGAACAAGGCGCTCTCGCTACTTGCGCGGTCTGGCCTGATCGAACGCCGCCGCAAGGCTGGATCCTTTGTCGCCCAGCCGCGGTCCCAATCGGCCGTGCTCGAGATCCAGGACGTCAAGATCGAGGTTGAGGCTCTGGGATTGGCCTACCGCTACCAGCTTCTCGACCGCACGCAGCGCAAGGCGACGGAAATCGATCGGGCACTTCTCGGGCTCACCGCGGCGACCCAGATCCTTGCCATGTCGTGCCTGCATTTCGCGGGCGACAAGCCGTTCTGCCTGGAGCAGCGACTGATTAACCTGTCCGCTGTGCCGCTGGCAAAGACCGAAAGCTTCGTGGCAGCTGCGCCGGGACCCTGGCTGCTCTCGCGCGTGCCGTGGACCGAGGCACGGCACACCATTCGCGCGAGCAACGCCGATCCGGAATTGGCGAAGTTGCTCGCGATCAGGGCATCGACGGCGTGCCTCATCGTTGAAAGACGGACCTGGGCGGTCGAGAGGCCAGTCACCCACGTGTCCTTGACCTATCCAGGTGCGCGGCGGGAAATCGTGGCGAGCTTCAGGCCCGCCTGACGACAGCTCGCCGCAGGCGTCAAAGGAGATGCAGGAGACGGCGTCAAGGATGCAGCAGGCGCAGAGAGAGAGGGAAGCTCAGGAACTCCAGCAACTCAAGAGCGCCAAGATAGCGAAGCAGACCGAGATCGACGCGATCGCGAAGCGGCGCGATACGATTCAGGGCGAGGCCGCGACCAAGATTGGCGGCGACATGCAGGCCCGATGGACAGCCATTTTCAATGACGAAAAGCTCGGGTTTGGCGGCAAGCTGATGGCATTTGTCGGCGTGCTATCGGGGGGTACGCTTGGTTTCATCTTCGACACGAAGGCCCTCCTGAATGCAGCCGAACTCAGTCCCATGTTCGCGTTCGCCCTGATCGGCCTT
>JANOJW010000035.1:0-3124 GCA_031418955.1 Hyphomicrobiales bacterium
CGCTGCTCGTCGCGCTCGGCCTGATCGGCTTGGCCTCGATGTGGCTGTTCGCGGTGAATTCGTTCACCTCCTCGACGCCGTTCATCGACCCACTGATCTTCAGGGATCGCAACTACGTCGGCGGCACAGTGCTGCGCACGCTGTTCGGCATGCTGCTGTTCGGCAGCCTCATCCTGCTGCCGCCGTTCATGCAGGACATCGGTGGCTACACGGTGATGGATGCAGGCTTGATGCTGGCGCCGCGCGGGTTCGGCACCATGGTCGCCTCGCTGTTCGTGGGCCGCCTGATCAAGTACGTCGATCCGCGCAAGGTGATCGGCGTGTCGATGCTGGTGATCGCGGTCACCATGTGGCAGCTCTCGAACTTTACCGAGGACATCGACCGTACGACGATCGTGGTCAACAACTTCATCCAGGGCATGGCGTTCAGCGGCTTCATGGTGCCGCTCAACGCTGTCGCGTTCACGACCTTGCCGACCGAGCAGCGCGACGCCGGCACGTCATTCTATTCGCTGCTGAACAACATCGGCCGCTCGATCGGCATTGCCATTTTCTCGACTTATCTCGTGTATGCGAGCCAAACCAATCGCGCCATTCTGTCCGAGCAGGTGACGCCGACGAGCCCGCACCTGAAGCACTTGACGCTGCCCGACCTGTGGAGCTTCACCGAGCCGCAGGGTTTAGCCCTTCTCGAGCGCCTGATCGACCGGCAGGGGCGGCTGCTCGCCTATATCGCCGACTTCCAGCTGCTGGCGCTGTCGATCGCGATCTGCATCCCGATCCTGTTCGTCATGAACAACCCGCACAAGAGCGGCGCGCCGGTGGTCGCGGGCAGTTGATGGGCGCCAGTCTCATGCGGTCCAGCGGCCATCGGCGATGTGGCGACTGCCGGTAAGGGGGCCAAGGTAGACGTAGACCCAGGCGTCGAGGCCTGTGTCGTCGGCAAGGCGCACGGGGCGCACCTCGCGACGATACAGGCCCGCATTGGGCCGCGTTGTATCGAAGCCTTCATAGGGGTCGAGGATCGCGAACATCGTGGGCGGATACTCGAGCTCGAGCACCTCGCCATGCACGACGTCCGATGGCGCTCGTGCATCGACCAGCACCGGATAGCGCCCGGCGTCGAACAGTCGTCCCGCCATCATCGCCGGCCCGAGGCTCCTTGAGCCGCCGTGTAGCATGCGCCGCTCCACGCCACCGAGCAAAGCGCCGCCTGCCGCCGTCATCAGCGTGCCGTAGACGAAGAGATGACGGGGCGTCGTCACGGCCATGACTTAAAACGTCATGCGCTTGCCGACGGCAAGGGGCACGAGGCGTTCCTCGCCGAAGGCGTTGGCAAGCGCGGTCATGGCGCGCCAGCCGGTGCAGTGGCCGGCCGCGATGGTCGCCAGGTCGAAGCCGTGCAGCGCCGACACGGTGTTGGGAATGATGCGCTCGTTGGTGCCGGACAGATGCAGACCGCCGAGCACACCGTGGAGCGGCACGCCGGGAAACGAGTGTCGCGCGTGTGTGAGCACATTGATCACGCCCGCATGCGAGCAGGCCGAGAGCACCACGAGCCCCTTGCCTTGCACGTGGACGGCGATGCAACGCTCGTCCATCAGCAGCTCGTCGGGCTCCCACCCTTGTCCATCGTCGGTGCGCCGGTGCTGGCCGGGCAGGCCCGTCTCGAACGGCGTCACGCGCGGGATCTCGCCCGACACCCAGACTAACCCGTCGAGCATGGTCTGTGGCTCCGTCGTCACGATCGGGCGCGCGCCGTGCAGGGTAAGCTGATGCACGTTCGGCACGTCCTCCATGGGGCGGAAGCGGCCGTCGGGCAGCTTCGACGCACGTTGGCGGAACATGCCTGGATGGGCGAAGTAGTCGACCAGATTGCCGCCGTTACCGCCTCGGATCAGATCGAGCGCGCGCAGCATGCCGCCGCCGTGGTCCCAGTGGCCGTGGCTAAGTACGATCGCCTCGACGCCCGAGAGATCGGCGCCGAGCCGCTGCACGTTCTTTGCGAACGTGTCGGCCTCGGGTCCTGAATCAAACAGCATCGTGCGCCGAAGGCCGTCTTTGGTGACCGTCACGAGGCACGACAGCCCGTGCGCCGCGCAGCACAGGCAATCGCCGGCTATCAGGTTGATGCCACGGCGGCCCAATCGCGTCATTTCGGTCTCGACGAAGCGCGGCGTCGACGACAGGTTGTCGGTGACGTTGTCGACGAGGATCAGGATCTCGACGCAGTCGACGGGCTGCAGGACTTGCGCTGCCATGGCCTCACTCCGCCTTCTTCCTTGTCAGGGCGCGATAGGTCTCGATCACCTGGCTGTCGTCCTCGAGGCCGTGGCCCATGGCCGACGCCGACAGGAACAGCTGATGCGCGGCCGCCGCCAGCGGCAGCCCCATCTTGGCGGCGCGGCCCGCATCGAGCACCAGCGACAGATCCTTGACGAAAATGTCGACCGCGCTCGTCACCACGTCGTCGTAGTCGACCATGCGGGGACCGCGCGCCTTGAGCATCCAGCTCTGCGCGGCCGAACCCGAAAGGATGTCGAACGCCACCTTCGGGTCGATGCCGTTGCGCTCGGCGAAGGCCAGACCTTCCGCCGCGACCGCGATGTGCACGCCGCACAGCAACTGGTTCACCACCTTCATCGCCGCGCCCTGGCCCGGTTCCTCGCCGAGATAGAACAGGTTCGAGCCCATCGCCGCGAGCACGGGGCGCACCTTCTCGAAGACGGGCTTCCTGGCCGCCGCCATGATGGTGAGGGTGCCTGACTTGGCGCCCGACACACCGCCCGACACCGGCGCATCGACGAAGTGGCGGCCGCTCTTCTCGACGCGCTTTGCAATGGCCTGGATGCGGTCTGGCGCGCAGGTCGAGCACAAAACCACGGTGCCGCCCGCAGCCATCGCCTCCAGCGCGTCCTTGTCGAACAGCACGTCCTCGGCCTGATCGGCGTTGAGCACCATCAGCACCAGCAGGTGGGCGTTGCGTGCCGCCTCCTCGGCGCTGGCTGCTCCGTGCCCGCCGTGCGATTCGAGACGCGCCACGGCTTCCGGCCGCATGTCGTAGCCGACCACCCGGAACTGCTTGCGGATCAGCGTCTCGGCCATGGCACCGCCCATGGCGCCG
>JANOJW010000036.1:0-10532 GCA_031418955.1 Hyphomicrobiales bacterium
CCTTTTTAGATCCGGTGAGACCCAGATGATCGCGAAGCAGGTCCAGCAGCGATGTTCGCGCATCGACATCGACGACGATGGCTTTGTCATTGATCGTGAATTTCATGCTCGGTCTCACCTGCCAAGTTGCAGCGATTGCCACTTACTTCGTGACAGGTGGCGCGGTCGGAACCGGCGCCTGGTTGAGGATCGGCGCATTTAACGGCGTCACCGGCGCCGCACCGCTCGGTGCTCCATGCCATCACCGAAAAATTTGATTTCAGCCGTCGCGGCAGCCTGACACCACGTATGGATGGCGAAGCCCAAGTCGCTGGGGGATCCGCCGACGAAGTTTCGCTTCGCCGACGCGTTCGCGGTCCGCCGCAGCGAATTCGAGCGCATTCCGCCCTTACGACCGACGGACTTATCGAGCGCCGCTCCTCAGGACCCATCGCATGCGGCGCCAAACCGAACTGCGTCTGGGCTCCCCGAGTTCGATGTCCCGTACCAGCTTCGCGCCGCCCTCCCGGCGGGCCAATTCGATCTTGCGGGAATGAAATTGCTCGAGCTCCGGCCGGTGGCCGACGCTGAGAACAGTGATGGCCTGCTCGACAAGTAGCTGCATCAGCCGCGCCTGGCTTTTGGTATCCAGCGCCGCCGTCGCCTCGTCGAGCACCACGATGTCCGGCTTGTGCAACAGTACCCGAGCGAAGGCGAGGCGCTGTTTTTCGCCGCCAGACAACGTTTTGTCCCAGGGCGCAACTTCGTCGAGCCTGCCGGTAAGGTTTTCGAGCCCTGTCGCTTCGAATGCAGTTGCGACCGCCTCATGGGCGAAGCTATCCGGTGATCGAGGATACGCCGCGGCCCGTTTGAGCGTGCCCACCGGCACATACGGGCTCTGAGGCAGCAAGAACATCGTGGCGCCGGCCTTGATCTCGACAACTCCGCCACCCCAAGGCCAGAGCCCGGCAATCGCACGCACCAGTGTGCTCTTGCCCGTCCCCGAATCGCCCGTAATCAGCACACGCTCGCCCGATGCGATCGAAACATCGGTGTCGCCAACCACGGCAGTGCCGTCGTTGAGGCGTACGGAGAGGTTGATCAAGCGCAGTGCCGGCGGACCACCATCGCTCTTGACGTGGATTCGGCCAACGGCCTCTTTCTCGGCAGTGTCCAAGGCATCCAGGGCATTCAGGAGCGACGCAGACCGCCTCGCAGACGCCGTCCACTCAGCCATCCGCGGATAATTGTCGACGAGCCAGTTGAAGGCCCCTTGCACAATTGTGAAAGCAGAGGCGGCTTGCATGACCTCGCCGAGCGTCATCGTTCCCGCGAGTAACTTCGGTGCGCACAGAATGATTGGCAGCACCGGCGCAATGTATCCCGATGTCTGAGATACGACGGTGGTCTTCATGGTCTGCCGAGTAATATCGCTCCAGGCTGCGCGAACCCTCCCGAGCGCGCGACTGACCCCTGCACGCTCCTCCTCTTCACCGCGAATGAGCGCGATGCTCTCACCGTTCTCACGCAGTCGGGTGATAACGTACCGATACTCGGCTTCGGCCTGATTCTTGTTCTCAGACGATCGGACGAAGCGTCTGCCGATCAGAAGCATGAGCCCACTCGCGACCACGGCATAGAGCAGTGCAGCCAGAACAAGAAAGCCCGGGACTCGGAACTCCACAGAAAACAGTGTGACATCGAGCGAACCGCCGATCGTCCACAGTACAACCATGAACGTCAGCGCGGAGAGAGCTGCCTGAGTAATCCCGCTCACGAAATCGACGGGTGCCTCTGTCGCGAGACGCACGTCATCGACGATTCGCGCCTCGGGATTGGCATGATCACCGGGCACCAAGTTCAACTGATAATAGCGGCCGTTCGTGAGCCAGCGATCGACGATACGATTGCCGAGCCAAGCGCGCCAATGCTGCTGCAGTGTCATGCGAAGATAGACTTGAGCAATACTCAAGACCACGCTGACGGCGAGAATCGCGAAATAGGCAACCGACAACCAACTCACTCGTGCAACGTCACGGAGCTGCAGACTGTCGAAGAATGCCCTGTGCCACGCATTCATCGCAAATGAGGCGCCGAGGTTGAATAGAATGACAGTGAGTACGCCAGCGCTCAGTGCCCAAGCTGTGGCCCGAGACGAACCGGACCAGAACCCGAGCGCGGTCGTCCAGTAAGCTCGCAAAAGTGCAGGCTGGCTTAATGTCTCCGGAGCGCCGTCCGCTCTCTCTAATGAATTCACATCGTCTCCCGAAGGCCTATTTGTAGGAGTCGAGCCGCTGCGACCGACCGAAACCCCAATTCAGGCGACTGAATTCTTAGTAGACTGCCGCAATTCGTCGAGATGCTGTGCGATCTCTCGGCGAAGCGCAACGTCGCGGGTATAGGCCCCCTCTGGATGGTTTGCCATCCCTTCGCTCACCGCATCGATACGGGAACCGACAACGAATGCCCACCGCTCGAGCGCAGCGATCTTCTGCCCGCGCGTGAGCCCGAGATGTTGCGCGAGCTCCCCGGGGTTCTCGAACACTGCCTCTGGATCTTCGGTCGCCTGCGGCATCATCTTGATCCTCGATATTTCAGTCATCGAAGTCGACCCTTGTCCAACCCGCCGAAACTCCAGTGACGCCGGCTCATGCCGGCGTCACTGGGTGGTTCACTTCTTCTGATCTTGCACCGTGGCCTTGCACGCGCTCAGAAAATCCTGCTCGTTGACCGTCGTGGTGGTGGCGAGTGCGGTTGGGATGACGGACTTCGCCGCTGAGATTTCTGCAGCGTCGAGACGCCCATCGGCGTTCTTGTCGGCAGATTTCCAATGCGCCTGACACTCGGCTTCCGACCGCGCGGGCACGCTGGTGCCGCCCGCTGGCGCCTTGGTCTGTGCCAGCACCGGCATCGACAAGATGGCGACGGCTACTGTGGCTGTGATCAGTAGTCTCATGCACGAACTCCCTTGAGTGGATCAGAGACGCAGAACTATTTCTGCCTCTTGCATTGGAAACCCATTTCTGCCTCTTGCATTGGAAACGATGTCGCGGAGATTTGGTTCCCGTTGGCGCGTTGAAGTCGACGTTATGGAGCCGGCGTATCGTCAACGGTGCCTGACTGTCGGTCCGAGAACAGCAGATAGGCCAGGACGACAACCGCGAGCAGCAGCGGAAGGTTTCTCACCACGAGCCGCAGGACCGCCGGAAGTGCAGCGGGCCCCACGGTCGCCAGTGCCGCCAGAATGAGTTCCGGCGTGGCGGGTGTGCTCGTCTCCGCAGCCGTGCTGTCCACGGCCGCCGCAGCAGCGTCAGAATTGCCAGCGTCTGTAGCCGGAATTGGAGCCGGCCCGCCCGCTGCGATCGCGACTGCCGCGATCAGTCCGACGCCGGCATAGGTTGCCGCGATGATGGCGTAACCGAGCATGCTGCCGTAGACTTCACCGAGCTTCACGCTGGCAGCTGCAGTTCCAAAGCCGAGCGCAATGACGAAAGGTACCGCCACGGCTATGCGCGTCACGTACTTGGTGACGAGCGTGTCGACAGAGCGCTGAGCGCGATTGACAATGCCCTGCCACATGGCGGTACCCCTCGAGTTTCATTGACGGCGTAGTCCTCGAACATACTGGCGACTTACGACTTCCAGAGCACACCGATCACGAACCCGAGCGCCACGGCAACGGCGAGCGTCGCCATCGGCTGGTCCTTCACGGACGTGTCGACCGCCGACTTGAGGTTGCCCGCGACTGCCTGGACTTCGCTGCCGACTTCGCGACCACGTTCCGCGATCGTTTTCACTGCGCCTTCGACGTGACCTGCGACCTTCTCGAACTGCTCCGTCGCGACGTCACGCAGCTCGTGCTTTGCATGCGTTGCATCGGTCGAATACTGGGCCATGATCAGCTCCTGATTGTTTGAGAGAGACATGGGGAGAACGCAGTGGCCCCAAATTGGTTGCGACCGACACACTGAAAAATTCCACGGGACTAAAGTTGCTCGCGGCCAGTCAGCGTCCGGCCGAGCACGCGGCCGCCACTGACGGCTTGCGTCCAGATCCTCTGCCAGTTCCAGTCCGCCCGGGACTCCTGGAGGCGACGCACGAATTGGGCGCGCTGTGCATCCGGCAGCACCATGAGCACGCGGGCCCATAGGGCGTCGATGTTGTAGCTGGCAGTTGGCAGCAAACTCACCGGCACAACATCGTTCGCAACAAAACCGAGCTCACGGGAAACCTCGTCGACCACAGCCCTGATCGAGACTGATTTGGGTTGCTCTGCAGACGCGAGGTCATAGGGCGGCGCCCATTCCAGCAAGGGCCGCAGTCTGTCGACATGGGAGAGAACCAGAAGGATGGGCGGTTGGCGCCGGTTCGGGCGCGCCAGGAACGTGTCCCGAACCGTGGCGATCGCCTTGCGGTCGATCTCGCGGTCGGCGCGGTGGGCGGCGACGACCCATAGGACCAAGTCACACGCTACAGCTTGCGAAATCAGCATGTTCAATTCGCCGTCCGTCGAGCCCAGACCGGGGCTGTCGATGAGTTGAGCGCCGGGCATTTCAGAGTGCCGCAACTGGTAAGTCGTGAACTGCGCCGTCGCCGGCAACGCATCCACCTCGGCACGAAGCTCTGAGGCGAGCGCATTGACGAGACTGGACTTGCCCGCGCCGACCTGACCACCGATCAAGATACGGAGCGGCTGGGTGATTGACCCGGACAAATCCGTTGCCTCGGCACTGGAGGCTGCAGGAGGGGGCACTGACAGCTCGACCGCCGATACACGCAATCGTCCGCCATAAAGGTCGATCGCCGCACGGCCAACCTCGGTCACGAATGCATACGCCAAGCGCTGCGTGACATGGGTACGGCCCCATTGCAGCATCTGCCTGGAAAGCCGCTCGCGCAACTCCTGGGTCGCGGCCGTCAGCGGATTGGCGAGCCGGATCAGTCGCCACACGTCATAAGCCTTTTCAGCCATGCCGACCGCGCCGCGCCACTCGTAAAGCGCCATGGCTTGCGCGACTGTCAGTCGGTCGCTCAAAGGTATGTTCTCGACCGTGAACGACCCGAGCCGGCGACAGACGCGCTCGATGATTGCGAAAGCCTCCGGCACGGTAAATTGCCAGAGCGGTTCGGCGACCTCGGGATGCAGCCGCTGCGCGACGATACGCACGGTTTCGGTACCCAGACCGATGATGGCATCACGCGAGGTCAGCTGCCCGACATCCACGGCTTGCGCTCGAGCAACGACGTCTTTCCACGCCCGCTCTTCCGCAGGTGTCCACGACGGATCACCACGGTCCGCCGGCACCTTTGGATCATCGGAGTCCGTGGTCGCGGCTTCTGTGACGACCGTCCGAAACATCCGCCGCTGAATGAGAAACGCAACGCACACAAAGAGCCCCGTCGCTATGGCCCAGTGCAGGATGTATCCCTGTTGCCAGAGCCAGATGCTGCCGAGCGGAATGAGCGAGAGCGCAGGCAGCAGCAGACCTGCGACAAAGGCGGCAATGCGAAGATAGGAGTTTGCGCGCGCAGCTTTCATTTCACGGCCGCGCCCGCTGATCGAGTTTCCGATCCCGGGCAAGCCGCAGAGCATGGCGCAAGGCGGCCTGATAGGCGTCTGCGGTGCCTTCCGTCTCGAGGCCCCGTCGGCGCTGCGTCAGAAAGTAAACCGCAGCCTTGCCGATCGCATAGGTTACGGCGAAGCTCATAGCGGCAGATGCGGCAGCCGCAACGGTCTGGCCGTAGAACGGAATGAGCTTTGCAAGTTGGCGGGCTCCCATTCCGACCAGCGTACGCGCAGCGACGCCTGACCCAAGGGCCCCGGCCAGTTCGGCGAGTGTGCGGCGATCCCACGCGACACCGTAGATCGTCCCGAGCCGCTGCAGCAATCGGGCTTGTACGGCAGATGCGGCGACTGCGCCGGCGACCGGCACGAGATCCGATCCCGCGGCAACCATCGCGTGGCCCATGATGATTGGCTCTGCCAGCTTCGCACGTTCGTCGCCCGCCACCACCGGTAGCGCCAAGAGCGCCGTGCGCATCGCTGCGGGTGCGACCCTGATGAGGGCGTCGGCAAGGGCGTCGATCCCATAGAGCATGGGCGACAATTCATCGGAGGACGTAGTGAAGTCGATCGGCACGAACACGACCGGCGCTGTACCAGGAAGCGCGGAAATCCGAGAGCGCTGATGACGCAGGCATCGCAGCAAGTCATCTGGCGGCGCCAGCCCAGTGATCTGGTTGGGATCATCGGGAGTGAAAGGGTACGGCATCACGTGTCTGCCCCCCACAGCATACCCTTCGTGGAGGCAGGTCTGGGCAACGACGATCGGCCATGATGGGTGGCGCACTCGGACTTCCGAGACAACGTCGATCACCAGATCTTGCGCCATGTCCGTGGCTCGCATCGTGACGAGCAGAAGATGCGCCCGGCGCTCCGCAAACCGCAAATCCTCGGCTGGGTCATAGGCGCTCTCGCCCAGGCCGCGTGTGTCGAGAAAGTGGAGGATCGGCGTATCGTTCGGGAAGTCGAACATGCGCGACGTCGCAGTGCAGGCCTTGAACCCGGTGCCGATCTCCGCGTTGCTGCTCCCGGTAATCGCACGGATGATCGAGGTTTTGCCGCTCTGCACTTTTCCGATCAGCCACACCACCGGTGTGAGGGCCTGTGCGTCGCTAGTTGCTGCAAGCGGCTCGCTCGCGTCGATTTCGGCGACTGTGGGAAGGCCGCGGATGGTCATGGATCGTCATTGCCTCCCTCAGAGCGGTGTCCACCGTTTCGGGGACTCAACGCACGACGTCGGAAATGGTTGCACTCACTGCCGAACCGCTCGGGGTTGCCAGCGGGCAGGGGGTATACTTTTCGGCCCAATGCAAGTCCACCGGGAGAACGCGTCATTGAGAGATTGATGTGGCACCGCAGGGGAACCGGTGCCGCCCTTCGGCGTTGTCGTCCCATGATGCGACCGTTGGCGGTCTGCACATACGGAGAATGGAGAGAGCCATGAATCGACTATTGTTGATCGCAGGAATAGGCGTCGCGCTGGCAGTGACACCCGCTGCCGCCATGTCGGACAGCGAGTGCATCGCGGCCTGGACCAAGGCTGATGCAAACCGTGACGGCTTCATCCAGGAATCGGAGGCGGCCCGCTACTTCGCGGCACTTCGTGTCGCGAGCAAGCCGGTTGCCGCAGACCGGATGACCCAGGCCGTGTTCGTCGAGCACTGCAAGGCGGGTCTGTTCACGACGGCCAAGATCGATGCCGGAGCGCCACTCCCAGGCGCCAATAGCTTTACCGAAGCGCAGGCGATGGATCGAGTGATCGCGGCCGGATTCGCCAACGTCGCCGGCCTCAAGAAGGACGCCAACGGTGTGTGGCGCGGAACGGCGATGGAGGGCACCAAGCAGGTGACCGTTGCCGTCGATTTCAAGGGCAACGTCGTCGCCGTCGCCAATTGAGGCATCCCCAAACAGCAGGAGTTCGTCATGCAGTCCTTCAGCAGAGTCTACGATAGTTACCCGCAAGCCGAGCGTGTGGTCCGCGATCTCGAATCCGCAGGCGTTCCGGCTGCCGACATCAGCCTGGTTGCCAACAGGCACGTCAGTGAGCGTTACACCGAGGTCGAGGAAGTTTCCGCGACCGCATCGGGAGCCGGGATCGGCGCAGCGATGGGAGGTGGCGTCGGCCTCTTGGCGGGCGTTGGGCTTCTGGCCATTCCAGGTCTTGGGCCGGTGGTTGCGGCAGGTTGGTTTGCCGCCACAGCGCTCGGCGCCGTTGCCGGCTCCGCAGCGGGTGGCTTGATCGGTGCGCTGGTCGACGCCGGCACCTCGGAACCCGATGCACATGTGTATTCGGAGTCGATCCGGCGAGGCGGGACACTCGTGACGGTTCGTACCGACAAACCGACCGCACTCGTTCAGGGCATCCTCGATCGTCATCAGCCGATTGATCCGGCCGCGCGTCGCCGTGAATACGAGAAGTCGGGCTGGACCGGATTCGATCCCAAGGCGCCGGCCTATCGTCCCGACCAGGCGGAGATCGAGCGGATGCGCCGTCGCTACGATTGACGAGATCGGCCAGCGGCATCGGGTCTCACAGCCCGGTGCCGCACCGCCAGTGCGCACCCGACTAATCGATATGAAGCTCCCAGGAGACCGAGATGAAATCGCTCGCCGATGCTTTCGAGCATACGCTGCAAGACGTCTACTACGCTGAGAACGCGATCGTGAAGGCCTTGCCCAAGGTTATTGCTGCGGTGGGCAATGACGAACTGAAGGTGGCGCTGCAGCACCATCTGAAGGAGACCAAGGATCAGATCAAGGTGCTTGGCGACGTATTCAAATCGATCGGCAAGACTGCCAAGGGCGAAAAATGCGATGCCATCGAGGGGCTCATCAAAGAGTGTGATGGCGTGATCGAAGCTGCCAAGGGCCCGGTTGCAAAGCACGCCGCTATCATCGGTTGCTGCCAAGCGATCGAGCATTACGAGATCGCCCGCTACGGCACGTTGCGGCAATGGGCAAAGCAGCTCGGCAAGCAGGATGCACACGATCTCTTGTCGGGAATCCTCGATCAAGAGAAGGCAGCGAATTACACGCTGACCCATCTCGCCGTCACCGAGGTGAACGCCGGTCCGCGGGGCTAGGCACCCTGCCGCACTGCTGCATCTCGGTGTGTTCGTGAGCAGTGCGGGCAGTCAGGTTCCGGCACATGGCGTCAAGTCGAACGAGGTTGGCAGATGGTTTCACCCAGGGTAGCAAGCCGCGGGTCTGCGTCCCTGGTGCTGCCATCGGCCACTCAGTCCGCGATCCTCGCAACGGTGATCGTTGCGGCGCTCTACTTCGGACGAAGTGTCTTTGTTCCGTTGGCCCTTGCTGTACTTCTGAGTTTCGTCCTCAGCCCGCTGGTAGTGTGGTTGCGCAAACTTCACCTCCCGCGAGCCTTGGCCGTGGGCGTCGTGGTGGCCGGGTCGGTGGTGACGTTCGTCGCTCTCGGCATGGCGATGGCGCGGCAAGTCACCGATCTCGGCACCGACCTCCCGCGCTACGAGTCGACGCTGCGGCAGAAACTCAAATCGTTGCGCACCGGCGTGGCGCAGACCGGCATCGTCGACAAGGCCACGTCTACTCTCAAGGAGCTCGGCAAGGAGCTTGAACAGCCGCCTCGTCCGGCGTCAGGTGCGAAGCCCACGTCCACACCCGCCCCCGACTCGACGCGGCCCATTCCAGTCGAGATCCACACGCCCCCCGACCGTCCGCTCGATATCTATCAGAAAATCGTGTCCGCACTGCTGGCGCCTCTGACCACGACAGCCATCGTTATCATCCTGATCATCTTCATCCTCCTGCAGCGCGACGATCTTCGCGACCGCGTGATCAGGCTGGTCGGTGCGCGCGACATTGAGCTGACGACGACGGCGCTCAACGATGCAGCCTTCAGGCTCAGCCGCCTGTTCCTTGCGACGGCTGCGATCAATGTCGGCTTCGGCGCCGTGATTGCAGCTGGCCTCTGGATGATCGGGGTTCCCAGTCCGCTCTTGTGGGGCATCGTCGCCGCCTTGATGCGGTTTGTTCCGTATGTTGGGGCGGTTCTGGCCGCCGTATTCCCGCTGCTGCTTGCCGCGGCCGTCGATCCGGGCTGGACCATGGTCGCCTGGACGTTCGCCCTCTACGTGATCGTCGAGCCTGCGGTCGGTCATTTCCTCGAGCCCTGGGTGCACGGGCAGACGACCGGTCTGTCGCCACTCGCAATCGTCGTGTCGGCGATCCTTTGGACCGCGCTTTGGGGTCCGATTGGATTGCTCTTGGCGACCCCGCTGACGATGTGTCTCGTCGTGCTCGGGCGGCACGTCGAAGGACTGGCGTTTCTCGACGTGATCCTGGGTGACCGGCCGGCTTTGACGCCGCCAGAAGTCTTCTACCAACGTCTGCTGGCCGAATCGTCGGCGGAAGCTGCCGAGCAAGCCCAGCAGGTGCTCAAAGAGGCATCGCTGATCGAGTACTACGATAAAGTCGCGCTGCCTGGACTGAAGCTCGCGTCGCTCGACGCGCATCGCGGTGCCATCGACGAGGAGAGGATGAGCGAATTGCGCGCCGGCGTTGTGCTGCTCGTCGATGACCTGTCCGATGCGGCGCTGCAGCCGCCGAAGCCAAAGCCCGCCGCTGACGCGACAGTGGCAGAGATTGCCCCACCGGCGAGCACCACGGTCGTGCAAGAGGATGAGCTTCTGCCGGCCTGGCGGACAAAGGAACCGCCTGTGCTTTGCCTAGCCGCGCGCACGCCCCTGGATGCGGCGGCCGCGGAGATCCTCGCTGATTTGCTGCGACGGCAGGGCATCGGCGCGCGTGCCGCGGCCGTTCCGCAACTGTCAGACTTGGCCAACCTCGGTGTGGATGTCGTCCAGATAGTTTGGATCTCATCTGTCGATGCCGCGCAATCGCATGCGCACATCCGCTATCTGATTCGACGGCTGCGACGCACGGCACCAAACGTCATGTTCTGCGGCGGCTTCTGGGATGGCGCGGCGAGCGATACCCTGGTCGAGGGGATCGG
>JANOJW010000037.1:0-3111 GCA_031418955.1 Hyphomicrobiales bacterium
CATCGCCCAGACAGAATCCGACTCGCGCTTTCCTGACCAGCGCGATCTGGCTATTACTCGGACAGGCTCCTAGTGACGCGCCATGATCGCGACGCAGCCGTCGCCCATGTCGCCGTAGCCGGTGACGAGGCCGACGCTTGCGTCCTTGACCTGCGCCTTGCCAGCTTCGCCGCGCAACTGCCGGGTGAGTTCGACGACATGGTTGAAGCCCGCCATGTGGGCCTGGGAGAGCAACCCGCCGTGCGTGTTGACCGGCAGCGAGCCGCCGAGCTTGATGGCGCCGGAAGCAACAAAGGGTCCGCCCTCGCCCTTCTTGCAGAAGCCCAAGTCCTCGAGCTGGCACAGCACGATGTAGGTGAAGCAGTCGTAGATCTCGGCGACGTCGATATCCTTCGTGGTGACGCCGGCCATGCCGAAGGCCTTGGGCGCGGCCTTGGCGAGGCCGAGGCGGGTGAGATCGGGCCGCTGCGTGATGGCCGAAGGGCTATCCGGGTGGCCCTCGGCAACGCCCAGCACCTCGATCACGGGTTTCGCGCAGTCCTTCGCGCGCTCCATCGACGACACGACGAAGGCGCAGCCGCCGTCCGACTCCAGGCTGCAATCGTAGAGCCGCAGCGGGTCGGAGATCATGCGCGAGGCCTGATGCTCCTCGACAGTCAGCGGTTTCAGCATCATGGCGTTGCCGTTGAGGATCGCGTTGGCCCTCGTCGACACCGCGATCTCGGCGAGCTGGCGGCTGGTGGTGCCGAACATCTCCATGTGGCGGCGCGCCATCGGCGCATAGAGTTGTGCCGGCGCGATGGCCCCGAGCGGCATCTCGAATTCGCCGATGACGCGGAACTGGGGCATCTCTCTGACACGGGCGCCGATACGCCCCCCCGCGCCGGACGCGCCGTTGCGGCTGATGGGGACGAGCACATGATTGCACACGCCCGCCGCGATCGCTGCCGCCGCGCATTGGATCGATGAGACCGCGCTCGCCCCGCCGAGCGGCGTAGTGGCGGAAAACGTGAGATCGGGAATGCCGAAGTTGGTGATGAAGTCCTCGGCGACGACCGCCATGCTGCCGTAGGCGATGATGCCGTCGATGTCCTTGGGGTCGAGGCCGGCGTCGCGAATGGCCGAGAGCGAGGCCTCCATCTGCTGCGTCATCACGCTCCGGCCGGCGGCCTTCGAGTAGCGCGTGTCGCCGACACCGGTGATGGCGGCCTTGCCCTTGAGCGACATGGATGGCTCCCGTGAAGTGTGCGTCCCAGATCCAAGGTGTGGCCCATGCCGGCCCCCTCGGCAATGGGTGGCGCATGCCCCTCATGCGAGCGAGCGGCTTTCCCTCGGCCGCCGGAGTGCTAACCTCTCCTGCATCACGCGCCGGCCGAGGGCGCGCGCAGGCATCGTTTCCACGTCATCCAACTCACACAGGAGACGCCTATGACCGCCCCATCCGCGATTGCCCCCACGGACGTGACGCGCGGCCTTGCCGCCTGGACCGCCGGCTACACGGCCGGGGCCATCACCGCGTCGGCCGAAACCTGGGCCAAGCACTGCCTGCTCGATTGGTTCGCCTGCACCATCGCCGGCGCCCGGGAGCCGCTCGCCGACATCATCGCGGAGGAGTTCAAGAGCGGGGCGTCGGGGCCCGCGACCATCGTCGCGCGCGGCGTCAAGGCTAACGTGCACGACGCGGCACTGATCAACGGCACGCTGTCCCACGCGCTCGACTACGACGACGTCAACCAGCTGATGCACGGGCATCCATCTGTGCCGGTGGCCGCCGCCGTGCTGGCGCTCGGCGAGGCGATGGGGAAGAGCGGGCGCGAGGTGCTCGCCGCGTTCATTGCCGGCTACGAGGTCGAATGCCGGCTCGGCGACATGTGCGGCGATGCCCACTACGATCTGGGATTCCACGCCACCGGCACGGTCGGCACCTTCGGCGCGACGGCGGGGGCCGCCCACCTGCTCGGCCTCGACACTGCGAAAACGCAGATGGCGCTCGGGATCGCTGCGTCCGAGGCCTCGGGCCTCAAGATCAACTTCGGCACCATGACGAAGCCCCTGCACGTCGGCAAGGCGGCGATGAACGGCATCATTGCGGCCAAGCTCGCGGCGCGCGAGTTCACCGCGCGGCCCGACGCCATCGAGGCCGCGCAAGGTTTCGCTGCAACGCAGGCGACGAGCTTCAAGGCGAAACCGATGCGGCCCGACCGACAAGCGCCGATGGCGGTCGAGAGCAATCTCTTCAAGTACCACGCGGCCTGCTACCTGACCCATTCGCCGATCGAGGCGATCCGCGAATTGAGGCGCCGCCACAACATCGGCGCCGACGACATGACCGCGATGATCCTGCACGTCGACCAGGGCCACACCAAGGTCTGTGATATCCTCGAGCCCACGACCGGGCTCGAAATCAAGTTCTCGCTGCGCCACCTCTCCGGCATGGCGCTCGACGGTGCGGATACCGCCGCGCTCGGCACCTACTCGGACGAGAACGCCAACAACCCGCGCTATAAGGATATGCGCCGTCGCATCAGGCTCGACACCGCGCCCGACAAGAGCCGCCCGCGGCACGGCGCGTCGGTGTCGATCGAGCTGAAGGACGGCCGCACGGTGAAGGCCGACTACAACGTCGGCGTGCCGTCGACGGACATCGCGGCGCAGGCCGAGAAGCTCGAGGCGAAGTTCCATGCGCTGGCCGAGCCGGTGATCGGCCGCGCCCGCACCAAGACCGCACTCGGCCTCATCAACCGCTTCGAAGGTCTGCCCAACCTCAAGGGGCTGATGGAGGCGGTGGGGTAACAACGAAGCGCGCGAGCCTTCAGCGCTTTGCAGCCTTCAGGGCGGCGACCGCTTCGGCGAGGACCATTCCGGCCGTGTCGATCTCGGCGCGGGAGACGTCCATGTGCGTCACCGCGCGGATCATGCCGCCGTAGGTGGTGCCCATGCGCACGCCGCGCTTGAGCATTTCCTCGAAGAGATCCTTCGAGGTGATGCCGAGCGGCGTCGGGTCGAAGAACACGATGTTACTTTCGATCTTGGGGGCGAACAGCTTCAACCCAGGCACGGCTGAGATGTGCTCACCGAGGCGGCGGGCGTTGGCGTGGTCCTCGGCCAGCT
>JANOJW010000038.1:0-8417 GCA_031418955.1 Hyphomicrobiales bacterium
GGCGGCCTTCTACCCGACCTTGCTACGATTTCAGACGCCCCGGTGCGTCGATGGCGAGCGCATCGGCGATGAACTTGTGGGTCGGCGTGGGCACGCCGTGCCGGGCGCCGATGCGCACGACGGCACCCGAGAGATAGTCGACCTCGAGCGGCTTCCCCGCGCGCCGGTCGTGCGCCATCGACGAGGTCATGGCGGGCGGCTGCTCGTCGATAGCGCGCATCAGGCGGGGGAAGTCGTCGTTCGAGAGGAACCCGCCGGCCGCGCCCCCGACCGCGATCGCCTCGCGAACGGCCGCCTCCAGAATGCCGCGCGTTCCGGGTGTCGTGCGCAGCGGTCCCGATGTGTGGCCGGTCAACGCCGCCATGCCGGAGAACGAGGCGAGCATGCCGAATTTCAGCCACAGGCTGCGGTTGATAGTAGTGGTGAGCACCGCGTCGATGCCGGCCGATTTGCAGGCGGCATGAAACGCCGTGAGCTGCGGGCTGGTCTCCCCGCTCGTCTCGCCGAACTCGATGCGCGCGAATTGGCTCATCTGCTCGATGACGCCGGGCCGCGAGATGTGCGTGCCGATGCGCGCGACGCCCGGCACCACGTGCGTGCCCGGCAGCGCGCGCTCGACCATCGCCTGCGCCTCGACGCCGTTCTGGAAGGTGATGACGGTGACGCCAGCGCCTGCGACCGGAGCCAACTGGCGCGCGGCCGCATCGAGGTCGGTCATTTTGGTGGCAAGCATGATGACCTCGGGCCGCTCCGCGCTGGCTGGATCAGCCATCGCCTTGGCAGGCTTGATGACAGCGTTGCCGAGCACGCTGTCGAGCGTCAGGCCGTGCTCCTGAATGGCGGCCAGATGCGCGCCGCGCGCGACGAACGTCACCTCGTGGCCCGCCGCCGCCAGCCGGCCTCCGAAGTAGCCGCCGACGCCGCCCGAGCCCATTACGAGGATTTTCATGTGGAGGTTCCCGATACTTCGCGGTTCTCAACTCGTAGCCGGTGGCACGGCATCGCCGGTGGGCAGCGTGACGCCGTCGTAGATCTCCGCCAGCGATACGGCAGCCGGCGTGCCTTGCGGCCGAACCGTATCCTCGGGTTGCTGGAGCCGTTCGGTCTCCCACTGCCCCGACGCGCCGCGCGTGTAGACCAGCACATCCATCAGGTCGGGATCGACGTGCACGATGGTCTGGAGCGCGGGATGGCGCATGTACTCCTGCAGCTTCACATTGCGATCGATCTTGCGCGTCGTTGGTGACAGTACCTCGAACACAGCCACTGGCCGACGCGCTTCGTAGATTTTCGAATCGGGGGGGGCGCACTCAATCATGACGTCGGGACGGCGGCTGCGCTTGATCGACGTACGCAGCGCGGTATCCGCCGTAGTCGGACGGCAACCGGTACCGCGCAAAGCCTGTTTGAGGGCCGCAATCAGGTTCACGACGATCTGATCATGCGTCGTGCTGGCCCCGCTCATGCCACGCAGCGGCACCGGATACCCGTCGACAAGCTCGTATCGCTCTTCCTGATCGAGACACCAGAGATAGAACTCGTCGGCGCTCATTTCCGTTTGTCGGGTGTGGGCCATTCCAACCTCAATGATTGTCCCGCGGCAGGCCCTTGGTCTGGGCGACGCGCTGGTACTTGACCGCGGGCTTCAGCACCATGCCGTTCGACAGCTCGTCGACGATGCCGCGCTGGATCTCCTGCCAGGGCGTCTGGCTCTCGGGGTACTTGTAGCCGCCGGCCTTGGCCAGCGCCTCGCGGCGTTTGGCCAGCTCGGCGTCGGAGATCAGCATGTTGGCTGAGCGCTTCTTCAGATCGATGCGCACCTTGTCGCCGGTCTTCAGCAACGCGAGCCCGCCGCCGGTCGCGGCTTCCGGCGACGCATTGAGGATCGATGGCGATCCCGAGGTGCCCGACTGGCGCCCATCGCCGATGCAGGCGAGCGACGAGATGCCCTTCTTCAACAGGTAGTCCGGCGCGCGCATGTTCACGACCTCGGCCGCACCTGGGTAGCCGATGGGCCCGACGCCGCGGATGAACAGCAGGCAGTTGGCGTCGATCTCGAGCTTCGGGTCGTCAATGCGCTTGTGATAGTCCTCCGGCCCGTCGAACACGATGGCGCGGCCTTCGAAGGCTTCAGGGTCCTTCGGGTTCGACAGATAGCGGGCGCGGAACTCCTCGGAGATCACCGAGGTCTTCATGATCGCTGAGTCAAACAGATTGCCCTTGAAGTTGAGGAAGCCGGCTTGCTTCTTCATCGGGCGGTCATACTCCTTGATGACAGCGCGATCCCAGGCGAACTTGCCCTCGCAATTCTCGAGCAGTGGGCGGCCGTTGACGGTGATCGCGGTGCCTTTGATCTTGCCCTTTGCGACGAGTTCGGCAACGACGGCCGGCACGCCGCCGGCGCGGTGATACTCCTCGCCCAGATACTCGCCGGCCGGCTGCAGGTTGACCAGCAGCGGGATGTCGTGGCCGATCTTTTCCCAGTCGTCGTTGTTCAGCTCGACGCCGATGTGGCGCGCGATGGCATTGATGTGCACGGGCGCGTTGGTGGAGCCGCCGATCGCGGAGTTGACGACGATGCTGTTCTCGAACGCCGCGCGCGTCAGGATGTCGGAGGGCTTCAGGTCCTCCCACACCATCTCGACGATGCGCTTGCCCGTGATGTAGGCCATCTGCTGGCGTTCCCTGTAAGGCGCCGGAATAGCCGCGCAGCCGGGCAATGACATGCCCAAAGCCTCGGCCAGAGAATTCATGGTCGAGGCCGTGCCCATGGTGTTGCAGTGTCCAGCCGACGGTGCCGACGAGGCGACGAGCTCGAGGAAGCCTTTGTAGTCGATCTCGCCGCGCGCCATCATTTCGCGCGCCTTCCACACGATGGTGCCGGAGCCCGTGCGCTCGCCCTTGAACCAGCCGTTGAGCATCGGCCCGCCCGACAGCACGATGGCTGGAATGTTGACCGTCGCCGCGGCCATGATCTGGGCGGGCGTGGTCTTGTCGCACCCCGTGGTCAGCACGACGCCGTCGATTGGGTAGCCGTAGAGGATCTCGACGAGCGAGAGATACGCGAGATTGCGATCGAGGTTGGCGGTCGGGCGCTTGCAGGTTTCCTGGATCGGGTGCAGCGGAAACTCGAAAGCGATGCCGCCAGCTTCGCGGATGCCTTCCCGCACGCGATCGGCCAAGAAGATGTGGTGCCGATTGCAAGGCGACAGGTCCGAGCCCGACTGCGCGATGCCGATGATCGGCTTTCCCGATTGCAGCTCGTCGAGCGTCAGGCCGAAGTTCATGGTGCGCTCCAGATAGAGCGCGGTCATGTCGGCGTTGGCCGGGTTGTCGAACCAGGCCTTCGAGCGCAACTCCGACGGTTTGACCTTATGCTTCTTGCTGCCGCCGTTCGACTTGGCGCCGTTGGCGGGCTTCTTGGGGTCTTTCATGGGGGTCCGTCTCGCCTTGCTGATCGAAGTTGGCGGACAGATTAACAGCCTCGCGCCCCCGCGCAACGTTGCCAGGCATGCAGTCGTGACATTTGCATGGAGCCCCCCGATCGCGCACAGTGAGGCGTCTCAACCGGACGGCCCCGAGGCGGTCGGCCACGCATGGGTTGCTAGCCGATGTCCGACATTCCGACGCGCGTCTACAATCACACCTGGAAGATCGACCCGATCGTGCGCTCGGTGCTCGATACGGACTTCTACAAGCTGCTGATGGCGCAGACGATCTTCCGCCGCCACCGCAACGCCCAGGTCACTTTCGGCATCATCAACCGGTCGAAGTCGATCCCGCTCGCCCGGATCATCGACAAGGGCGCGCTGAAGGAGCAGCTCGACCACATCCGCTCGCTGTCGCTGTCGCGCGGGGAATCGACCTGGTTGCGCGGCAATATGTTCTACGGCAAGCGGCAGATGTTCGCGCCGGAGTTCATCGCCTGGCTCGAGGGGTTCAGGTTTCCGGCCTACCACCTCGAGGAGCGCGGGGACCAGTACGAGCTGACCTTCGAGGGGCCGTGGCTCGAGACCACGATGTGGGAGATCCCAGCTCTCGCGGTGATCATGGAGCTGCATTCGCGCGCGGTGACCAAGGACATCTCCAAGTTCGAGCTGCAGGTGCTGTATGCGCGCGCCATGACGCGGGTTTGGGAGAAGATCCAGGGCCTCAAGGCGCTCGACGGCCTGCGCATCGCCGACTTCGGCACCAGGCGCCGCCACGGCTTCCTATGGCAGGACTGGTGCGTGCAGGCGATGATCGCGGGGCTCGGCTCCTCGTTCCTGGGCACCTCCAACTGCCTGATCGCCATGCGCCGCGAGGTCGAGGCGATCGGCACCAACGCGCACGAGCTGCCGATGGTCTATGCGGCGCTCGCCACCAACGACCAGGACCTGTCGACCGCGCCCTATCGCGTGCTCGCCGACTGGCAGGACGACTACGAGGGCAACTTGCGCGTCATCCTGCCCGATACCTACGGCACCCGCGGCTTCCTCGAGCGGGCGCCCGACTGGATCACGCAATGGACCGGCATCCGCATCGATTCGGGCGATCCGGTCGCGGGCGGCGAGATGGCGATCGACTGGTGGCGACGGCGCGGCCAGGACCCGCGCCTGAAGCTCGCCATCTTCTCGGACGGCCTCGACGTCGATACCATCGAGATGCTGCACCGGCACTTCAACGGCCGCATCAGGCTCGGCTTCGGCTGGGGCACGCTGCTGACCAACGACTTCCGCGGCCTCGACCCCGACGGCCGCCTCGACCCGTTCTCGATCGTCTGCAAGGTGCTCTCGGCCGACGGACGCCCGGCCGTCAAGCTCTCCGACAACCCGACCAAGGCGGTCGGCCCCGCCGACTCGATCGCCCGCTATCGCCGCGTGTTCGGCGTCGGTGCGCAGGCGACGATGCCCGTAGTGGTGTGAAGGGACGACCCGCCGGAATCGAGCGAGGCGACCCTGGGGCCGCCTCGCTGTCGTTCCGAGCGTTGATCCGATTGCCGCTTATTGCTTGGGCGGGAAGTAGTGGTCGGCCTGCACCGTGTAGGGCGGGAACATGAAGCGCTTGGCCGGCACGACCTTCGAGGCATACGCCTTCTGGCTGTCGAACACCTTCTTGAAGAACGGGTTCTTCGCCGACTCGGCCGCCGCGATCTCGTCCCAGGCCTTCAGGAACGCGATGTTGATCTCCGGCGGCGTCTGCAGGATCTTGACGTTGTGCTTGGTCTGCATCTCCTCGATGGCATCGGCATTCTGCTTCTGCCACTTGGCGCTCCAGCGCACGAACGTATCGTTGACCGCCGAGCGGACGATCTCTTGCTGCGCCGGCGTGAAGCTGTCCCACACGTCCTTGTTGATGATCAGCTCGCCGATCGACGCGCTTTCGTGCATGCCCGGCGTGTAGTGGTTCTTCCAGATGTTGTGGAGGCCGAGCCGCAGGTCCTCGACGCCGCCCACCCACTCCGCGCAGTCGATGGCGCCGCGCTCGGCGGCCGGTGCGATCTCGCCGCCCGGCATGTTGACGACGGCCATGCCCATCTTGGCGTAGATCTCGGAGACGATGCCGGTCTGGCGGCACTTCATGCCCTTGAAGTCGGCGAGCCCGGCGATGGGCTTGCGGAACCAGCCGAGTGCCTGTGGGCTTGCCGGCAGGATCGGGAAGGCGATGACGTTGAGCTTCAGTTCCTTCTGGTAGAATTCCCACCACATCTCGAGACCGCCCGCCTCGTAGATCCAGCCGAGGAAGTCCATGTGGTCCATGCCGACGATGCCGGCAGGCGTGTTGGAGAACAGGGTCGCGGCCTTGTTCTTGCCGACCCAATAGTAGGAAATGCCGTGGCCGCCATCGATCACCTTCTTGTGCGTGGCGTCGAGGATCTCGAACGGCGGCACCACCTGGCCGGCAGCGGCGGCCTCGATTTTGAGCTGGCCGCCCGTCATCTTGTCGACGCGCTCGGTGAAGTACTTGAAGTTATCCTGCAGCGTCAGGCTCGCGGGCCAGGTCGACTGGAACTTGAGCTGGCGCGGCTGCTGGGCGTTCGCGGAGCTGCCAGCGAAGGTGAGCGCTGCGGCGAGCGCTGCTAGGGTCGTCAGTTTACGTGACATGCGATCTCCCTGTTCGATTGGCGGTGCACCAGCCTATCGGTGTAGGCGGCACGCCGGGACCCGGTTCACACTGCCGGTGTCCTGCTGCGGGGCTCCGTTCCCGGGCCTGCACAGTGCGCTTGCGATAGCGGCTCGCTGTTGCGCTGTCGAGCCCGTCCAGCGTTGAAACTGACTGTATTTCCGGCATTTCGGCCACATCCAAGGTGTCATGCCGCGCCGCGCGCTCACCGCGCGTCGACACCGCAGCGGGCTTGCCCGTATAGTTCACCCTCAGTCTGGGGATACGGGGCGGTCATGGCGGAGCGTACTATTCAACCGGTCGCACTACGCACCGGTGGGCGGTTCATCGAGTATCTGTTTGGACGCAACCTGTTGATCGGGCTTGCCTCTCTGATGCTGCTGATCATCTCGGGCTATGCCACCTGGGCCGGCATGCAGGACTTCATCGTCGGGGCTTCCGCCGCCGCCAAGGGCCGCGAGGGACCCGGCGGGTTCTCGGTCTCCCACACGCATCTCGTCATCGCCGTCACCGTCGCGCTCACGTTCCTGATGTGGATCGCGCTGCGCGAGTCGATCGGCAAGGACCGCACCATCACCGAGCGGCTGATCACCTTCCCGCTCTACATCTTCCTCGTGCTCTGGTCGGTGGGCTTTGGCTACGGTTTCTGGTGGAGCCTGATCGCGGGCGAGGAGGCGACGCGCACGGGCCTCTCCGCGCTGCAGGAGGATGCGCGCGATGCCGGCTCCGCGGTCGCCGCCCGCCTCGATGCGGTGAAAGCGCAGATCGACAGCGTCGCGCAATGGTCCGACAGCCAGATGTCGCTCGAAGAGACGCGCGGCGGCAGCTGCGGCATCCCGTCGGGTGCTGGCCGCGGGCCGCTCTACAACGCGCGACGGCAGGTGCGCGATGCGGTCGGCTCGATCCGTGACGGCGTCACGAAGTCGTGGATCGGCCCGGTGCAGGCAGAGCTCGAACTCTTGCGCAAGAACGCCGCCGGCCTCGAAGGCGACAACCCCGAGGACCGCCAGAAGCGCTTCGAGGCGATGGCGTCGGAGATCCGCGGCAGCGCGCGCAACATCGCCTCGCGCAGCAACGAGCTTGGCCGTGCGACCGCGCAGAGCATGCGCGGCCTCGCCGACCAAGTGGCGATCGCGCCCAACACGGCGGGCTTCACCTGCCACGATCCCCAGTTGGCCTCCCGCCTGCGCCAGGCCGCCGACCAGTCGGCCGAGCCCGCCAAGTTGCAATTGCGCAATGCGGTGTTCAGCGAAGGGCCCGCCGGCGTCGCCAACGCCGTGAAGAACCTATGGACCAACATGGGCGCCTACTTCTCGAGCCTGGCGCGCTGGGTGGTCTCGGGCGGCACCGCCAAGTTCGAGCACACCACGAGCGGCGAGCCGATCACCGGCCGCGACATGATCGCTCTTCTGGCCACCATTGGTATCGACTTGGGCCTCTTCGTGCTGGCGCTGCTCGACCGGCCTGCCGCCTTCCAGCGCCGCGACGGCCTCGAGGACAATGCGGCAGCCGTGCATCTGCCCTCGCCGCAAGTGGTGCGCCAGCTCGCCGCCGCCTTCCAGACCGCGATCGCGCGTGCCGGTGATCGCGACACCGAGTGGGTGCGCCAGCATTTTATCCATCACAACGGCGCCTCCTACTTCGTGACGCCCAATCTCTACGGCGTCGTCAAGGACGGCCCCAACAGCAAGAAAGAGGAGAAGTGGGCGCTGGCCCTCAACCAGCTCGCAGGCGTCATGGAGGACGTCAAGCTCGTGAAGACAATCACGCCGAAGGAGCTGCAGGGGTTCCTCAAGGAGGAGGAGCGCAGCTCGCTGAGCGACCTCTCGTCGGCGCGCAAGACCTGGCGCGCGCAAACCAAGGCGGGCACACCCGACAAGGACCTCGCGCCGATCCGCAATCACGGCTTGCTCTCCAAGGCCGAGCGCACGCTCGACATCGCCGGTTGGAGCCCTGAGACCGCGCGCGACATCGAGGTCTATCGCATCGTCGACGTCAATGGGCTCACCCCCCTGCTGAGCCTGCTCAGCGACGCCTCGATCGAAAAGGGCGCCGACAAAGCCGAAGCCGCCAGCGTCGCGGCCCACGAGCCGCAAAAGCGCCTCGAGGACAAGACCCGCGCCTGACCGAATGGGACCTCCTCGATTTCCCAAGCGGATCGGTGAAGCTGACGCGATGCGGGACGCGACACGCAACGGGCGGAAGGTGTGCGCAACTGTGACCGGGATAGACCCCCGGTCAGATAGGCCGCACCGGGCCGGTCAGGACGGGGAACCCACGCCAACAGGGCGGGTCGGCCATTGCGGGGGGTTAGG
>JANOJW010000039.1:0-2117 GCA_031418955.1 Hyphomicrobiales bacterium
ATTCGACGCGTGACAGTCTGCATTCCGCTCGCAATTTCCCTCACACAGGCCAACACACCACGGCCTGCGGAAGAGCCCCCTCTGCCACGTCTCGACGTCTGAAACAGATCCATTGACTGGCGGTGAGGCGCGCCGGTTGCTCCCAACCCGATGCGCCGCCGCATGAACTGTGTGTAACTGATTTGCGGTCGGCGCCCTAGCGGCTTGAACTGTCGCGAATCGGGTCAATCTGCATTGCGTTGTAAATCTGCCGGAGTGGCGTGGCTTTACTACAACGTAATCGGGTTCTGGCATGTTTAACCAAGGGTGGCCCCGCCTTTGCGGACAGCCGTCCTACGTTCCTGGTCTTGCTTTGGATAGGAACACGGTCCAAACTCGCTGGCACGGATTTTGGATTGGGCTTCTGCAGATGTGTAATGAGTTCTGGGGTAAAGCCGGTCATGAAGGCACGTGAGAGCGTTCTGCGCCTGAAGCGATTCGATGTCGAGGAGAAGTCCCGCAAGGTAGCGGACCTCCAGGCGATGATCCGCGAGTTCGAACAGATGGCTTCCGACCTCGAGCGGCAGATCTCGAGCGAGGAAGCGCGAACGGGCATCAAAGACCTGAAGCACTTCGCGTATTCGACGTTCGCGAAAGCAGCGGCCCAGCGGCGCGACAACCTGAAAACGTCGGTCGACGATCTGCGCACAAAGTTTGACGCCGCGACGGCGGAGCTTGATTCGGCGCGCGAGAGCCTCTTGAAGGCCGAAGGCGGGGAACCGCGCGAGGCAGGCCGTGGCCGGCGACGGGGCGAAGGGAACACCCACGCCCGGGCTAGCTGACCGACCGAGCCGACCCTCGTAGACGCCCCTCGCCCAGTTCGCTGCCGGGCGGAACTGTTTTCAGTGCGGCGACAGCTTGCCGCTTGCGTGCTCGGGACGCTTCTGGAATCGTCCCGCCGATGGCAGTGCACCAACATCGAACCGATCGTCGTCATGCCGGTCTGGGTCATGCCGGTCTGGTCGTGACCCGCCTTGCCGCTGCGGCACTCGGCTTCGCATTGTCGGGATGCGGCGGCAGTCCGCTGCCCGCAACGCTTGGCGTTGCGGTTGGCTCAACAGTGCACCCCGAACCTCCCGTCGAGATCTATTCACGCATCGCGCGGGGCGCGCTGTCGTGTTGGTTCGGCGCCAATGGCAACTTGAAGAAAACTCATATTTTCAATGCGGACGTGCCGCCGGGCGGGGCAGCCGAGATCGTCATTCACGAGCGCGACGGTGTGGCCCCCAGTCCGCGATCGCTCAGGTCCTATCGGATCACCATCTCGCCATCGGGCGAGGGATCACACGTTGCGATCGAGAACCTGAAGTTCCCCGAGCCCATGGCGACCGATCTCAAGGCTGACGTGGTTCGCTGGGCTGGCGGCAGGTCCGATTGCAGTGTGGTGGGGGTCGGCGGATGGAATGCCGCGCCGACGAAAGGCGATCCACCCCCGAAAGCGGCGCCAAAACCGAAGCTGGTCAAGAAAAAGCAATGACGCAGCCGCGGGTGCGCGACTGCGTCTCCATGGCATCGACAAGATAACGCACGATCAGTTGCGGTATTCCTGGATGCGTGTGGCGCGCAAGCCCGCAAGACCGTGCTTGTCGATCGATCGCTGCCACGACAGGAACTCGTCGACGGTGAGCTTGTAGCGTTCGCACGCCTCTTCGAGACTGAGCAGGCCACCTCGGACCGCCGCCACGACCTCGGCTTTGCGGCGGATGACCCAGCGCTTGGTGTCCTTCGGTGGAAGGTCGGCGACAGTCAGCGGGCTCCCATCGGGGCCGATGACATACCGGGTGCGGGTTCGGAACTGTTGATCGGTCATGGTACGCGACACTCTCTCTGACCTGAAGGAGACTACCCGAGCTGCCTTAAGCTGCACCTAAGCAACTCGGTAAATTACGCCCCAATCAACGACCCATTTTTACCATGAAAATCCGGTGGATATAACCACACGCTTAGACATGGTAAACGCTCGGATCGCGGCGGCACAAGCCCAGACAATCAGCCGACGGAGAAGAGCCCGCCGGCGGCTGACCGGGCACCTGTCGGGGCACTTGCAAAAGCGATGCCGGAAAACTTGATCCTCAAGA
>JANOJW010000040.1:0-1573 GCA_031418955.1 Hyphomicrobiales bacterium
CGTTGGCGTAGGTGACGATCACGCGCGTAATGACGACGTTGCCCGTCTTGGCGATCAGGCGGATGGCGCTGACTTTGCCAGGCGTACCGGCGAGATCGAAACGGATGACGGTGGCACTGGGTGCGACGGTCGCGGTGTCCATGAGATGCAGGCGTCCGCGCGCCTGCTGGCCTTGTGCTGGCGATTGGCCACCACCTATCGCAATCAGAACAAGTGCAATTGCCGCAAGGACACGCATGACGCCACCCCTCCCGAAACGGGATCCCAAGGGTAGTCTAGCCCCATTCCCCGGTTGAGCAAGATCGTCGGCCGCGCCTTGATCCCCGCGGCAAGGCAGAAACGACGATCTTGCAGCTTTCGGAGGCTTGGGGCCGCGGGCCGGGCGTCACGGTTGCAGTGAGTGAAAGTTGCGAGCCGCTCACTTTCAGAGCCGGGGGTTGCGAGGGCTGAATTTTTTTCCGTCCGCGCGGGTCACTTCGAGCGACTGGGCTCGAGGTGTTGCGGTTTTCGCCACGCGGATCGACCCGACCTTGGGCCGTGCACCAGTTTCGTCGGTCCCGGTTGATCGCTCGGGGTTGGCGGCCCGGCAAAACTCTGCTCTTTGTCGTGGTCATTCGATCGTCCCAGCAACAATCGCCGCCCGGAGCGCCATGACCGACGCAGTCCTGTACGAGGAGAAGGGCGACGGCATCGTCGTCGTCACGCTCAATGATCCCAAGACCCGCAATGCGCTCGGCGACGCCATCATCGACGGCATCGTCCAGGTATGCGCCCGCATCAACGCCGATACGAGCGTGCGCTGCATGATCCTGACCGGCGCCGGCGATGGCTTCTCCTCGGGCGGCAACGTCAAGGACATGAAGGACAAGAAGGGGCTGTTCGGCGGCTCGCCCGTCGACATGCGCCGCGCCTACCAGCACGGCATCCACAAGATCCCGAAGGCGCTGTACGATCTCGAGGTTCCCTCCATCGCGGCGGTCAATGGGGCAGCGATCGGGGCTGGCTGCGACACCACCTTGATGTGCGACATCCGAATCGCTGGACGTCGCGCCCAGTTCGCCGAGAGCTTCCTGCGTGTGGGCCTCGTCTCGGGTGATGGCGGCGCCTGGTTCCTGCCCCGCGTCGTCGGCCTCTCGCGCGCCTACGAGATGACGCTGACCGGCGACGTCATCGATGCGGCGACGGCGGAGAAGTGGGGCCTCGTGTCGAAGGTGGTCGACGACGACAAGCTGCTGGATGAGGCGCTGGCGCTCGCCCGCAAGATCGCGGCGTTTCCGCCGCACTCGATCCGCGCCAACAAGCGGCTGCTGCGGGAGTCGCAAGGCGTCTCGCTGCCTGTCGCGCTGGAAATGGCGTCGTCGATGCAGGCGCTGGTGCAGTCGACCGCCGACCAGGGCGAGGCGGTCGCGGCCATGCTCGAGAAGCGCAAGCCCCAGTACAAGGGGAAGTAGAGCGGCCCGAAGGCGGGGCCTTGTAATCACTACGCTCGGAGCGTATGAATGGCGGCGAGCTGGTCACCCGACGACATCGCCTACATCGGGGTCGAGCCGGGAATGTCCGAAGGCGACGTAAT
>JANOJW010000041.1:0-10721 GCA_031418955.1 Hyphomicrobiales bacterium
GTGACCAGAGCGTTCCCCGCATGATCGTCTCGAGTGATCGAGGACCAACTCCCGGAACGCAGATGCATGCCTCGACGAAAGCCGGCTGCGAACTCCTTGGCGAGCGGCACCATCTCGTGCTCGTCGGCGTCGTCGAGGAACGCTGGTTCGTAGGCCTCGCCATCGCGTTTGACGGCGGTCAGGATCTGATTGTGGCGCAGCCCGAGAATTCCGAGTAGCGCTTCGCCCATTCCACTCGGCCCCGAGCTCAGGTCCGTTGGCAGGGCCTGCAACCACTCGTCCGGGCGCGTGCGCTCCGGACCGATGGCGGCGGCGGTCAACAGGCCTTCCATCCAGGCGAGCATCGCCAACGCTTCGCCGTCGAGGACCGATGTGGCCTTGCTGTGGATTTCGTCGACAACGTCGGTGATGATGCTGTCGACGTTGCGCGCGGTGCCGGATGCCATGGTGATCACCCATTCTGATCCTCAATAGCCTCAAAGTATCGATCGATTCGCGGGCGACGTATCGACCGCACAGAAGGTTTTCCCCCAGCTTCAAATGGATGCCGTCACCATAGACAGCCTCACCGTGCTGCCGGCGCTGATCGCTCGATTGTGAGGTGTCGCATGAGGCCTGATCTGATAGATGCTCTGGATTACGTCTCGAGCATTCAAACTCGAGCTTTCAAAGGAGTGACCGATGCGCAGTTTCGGAGCCCTTCTTGTCGCCGCCGCGGCCATCATCGCCCTGCCCGCTGTCGCCGACGCACAGGACCGTGCCAAGAAGCGCAAGTCCTACGAGCGCGATGGCGGCTACGCGCGCACGACGACGCAGGCCCGCGACGGCACCTGCCTGCGCGACAATGGCCGCCCCTCAGGCAGCCTCAATCTGAACAACCGCTGCGACCGGGAAGAGTTCTTCGCCCGCTTCAACGATTTCGGCGGCAACCGGCGCTGAGCCGCGAGGCCGGCCAGTTCGACCACTTGCATCGGCTTTGCCGCCGGGCTGCAAGTCCGGTATCAATCGATCTCTACCTGATTTCAACGGAGGCGCGGTCATGAGCATTGCCGATCCCAACAAGACCATCGTCACGGGCGAGAACCCGTTCGTCCGCTTGAGCATGAAGGACGGCGACCCCAACTCGACCGACGCCAGCTACTGGCGCATCATTTTCTCCCCGGCGGGTCCCGGTCACGTCCTCTATGTGAAGAGCGAACTGACGGACGGGCGCTGGCGCGTCTATTCCGACAACATCGCGATGGCGCGCTGGCTACAGTCGACGGTGCAGGGCATGCTCAATGCCGAACTCGCCGACACGACGATCCCCTGCACGGAGGCCCGGTTCGCCAAGACCGGCGATCCTCGCTATTTCTGGACCGAGCACATCAAGGCGCACGGCGAGGACATCTCGATGACCTGGTTCGACATCGGCGAGCCGCTGCTCATCCACTCGCAGCCAAACCAGGTCCCCGGCCGACGCTATGGTGTGTGTACGGTGCTGATGCCGGCGCTCGGCACCCGCCTCGTGCGCAACGGCGTCGAGGCCAAGGGGAAATCCTGGCCGCGCGTGCGGGAGGGACGCCCCTTCTCGACATCGGCCCTGGCATTCTCGGAAAGCTGGACCGACGCCCGATGACGCAAGGAAACGCTGGCTGACAAGCGGTCGGGAACCCGCTATGTCGGCGGCCCATGCTGCATATCAACGATCTCACCTATCGCATCGAGGGCAAGCTGATCCTCGATGCCGCCACGGCGGGCATCCCAACCGGCCACAAGGTCGGCCTCGTCGGCCGTAACGGCACCGGCAAGACGACGCTGCTGCGTCTCGTCACCGGAGAGATCGCGCCCGACGACGGCAGCATCACCACGGCCAAGGGCGCACGCATCGGCCACGTCGCCCAGGAAGCGCCCGGCGGCGAGGACAGCCTGATCGACTGGGTGCTCGCCGCCGACACCGAGCGGGCCCAACTGCTCGCGGAGACCGAGACCGCGACCGACGGGCACCGCATTGCGCTCATCCAGGAGCGGCTCGTCGATATCGACGCCCATTCGGCGCCCTCGCGGGCGGCGCATATCCTCGCGGGTCTGGGCTTCGACGAAGTGGCGCAGCAGCGACCCTGCCGCGAGTATTCGGGTGGCTGGCGCATGCGCGTGGCGCTGGCGAGCGTGCTGTTCCTGGAGCCCGAGGTGCTGCTGCTCGACGAGCCGACCAACTACCTCGATCTCGAGGGTACGCTGTGGCTCGAGAGCTATATCAAGACCTATCCCCACACCGTCGTCATCGTCAGCCACGATCGCGACCTGCTCAATCGCACGGCCGACCACATCGTCCACCTCGAGCGTGGCAAACTCACGCTCTACTCCGGCAACTACGACACCTTCGAGGAGACCCGGCGCGAGCGCCAGCGGCTCGAATTGAAGCTCAAGAAGAAGCAGGACGACCAGCGCCGACACATCGAGAGCTTCATCGAGCGGTTCAAGGCCAAGGCAAGCAAGGCCGCGCAGGCGCAGAGCCGAGTCAAGGCGCTCGCCCGCATGCAGCCGATCGCCGAGCAGGTCGAGGAGCGCGTGGTGCCGTTCCAGCTCCCCGCTCCCAGCAAGATGCTGGCGAGCCCGATCATCCGCCTCGAAGGCGCCGCCGTCGGCTACGGCGAGGCGGCGCCGGTGCTGGCGCGCATGGATCTGCGCATCGACCAGGACGACCGCATCGCGCTGCTCGGCCAGAACGGCAACGGCAAGTCGACGTTCGCCAAGCTGATCGCTGGACGCCTGCAGCCGGCAAATGGCCAGATGTGGACGAGCAACAAGCTCATCGTCGGCTATTTCGCCCAGCACCAGCTCGACGATCTCAATCCGCTCAGATCGCCCTACGACCAGATCGCGGCCTTGATGCCGGAGGCGACGGAAGCGCAGAAGCGGGCCAAGCTCGGGACGTGGGGCTTCAGCCACGACAAGGCCGACACCAAGGCGGCGAACCTCTCGGGCGGCGAGAAGGCGCGTCTCCTGATGGCGATGACGGCGTTCCATGCGCCGCATCTGCTGATCCTCGACGAGCCGACCAACCACCTCGACATCGACAGCCGTGAGGCGCTGATCCACGCGCTCGCTGAGTACGAGGGCGCAGTGATCCTGATCAGCCACGACCGACATCTGGTCAATGCGTCGGCCGACCGGCTGTGGATCGTCAAAGGCGGCACCGTTCGCGCCTACGACGGCGACATGGAGAGCTATCGCGGGGAGTTGCTTGCCGAGCGTGGCGGGCGGGCGAAGGAGCGCAACGGCGGGGCTGCCGCGCTCAGCGATGGCGATGCCCGCGCCACGCGTGCCGACCAGCGCCGGGACGCTGCCGAGCGGCGCATCCAGCTCGCACCCTTGAAGAAGGCGATGCAGGCGGCCGAAAAGCAGGTCGACAAAATGTCCGGCGACATCGCGCGCCTCGACGCGGTGCTCGCCGATCCCGCGCTCTATGCGAAGGACGCAGGGAAGGCGAAACAGCTGACGCTCGATCGCGGGCAGCTGGCGAAGTCGCTCGCTGGCGCCGAGGAGAGCTGGCTCGCCGCCACCGAGGCGTACGAGGCGGCGGCGGGCGGCGAGTGACGGACGGCGGCAGTCACAAGCACGACAACCCGAGTGGAACGGTTTCGATTGTCTGTATAGCATCGGGCTGATCGCAGGAGGTCCCGATGTCGAAGACCAGATCGGATGTGCCGCAGCACCAGGGTGAAGGCGGTCGCACGGTCGCGCGCGACTACGGGGATCACGGCGAGGCCACGATCGTTGGGATCGGCCGCGCCGTGCTCGCACTGATCGCCGCGGTGTTTCTGGTGTTCGACGGCATCATGACACTGGGGGGCAGGATATTCTGAGCGCTCGTCGCCTCAACTCTTCGGTGCAGCCGCGCCTTTCTGGGCAGCAATCAGCGCGTCGTCGATTTCCGCAGCCCGGATCGCGGCAGGGCGCTTGGCGAAGCTGCTCGTGTAAGTCTCGAACGCCGGGCGCTTGGGGATGGTGCCGAACTGCATGCCCCACATCAGATGCGAGCCGACGTAGAGGTCGGCGGCCGAGAAGCGATCGCCAGCGATGAACGCGCTGGCCCTCACGGCCGTTTCGAGCGCGTCGATGGTGCGGTCGTAGGTGCCGTAGCCGACCATGGCCTGCTTGTCGTCAGGCACCGATACGCCGAGCGTGCGGTCGGCGATGGCGGCCTCGAGTGGACCTGCCGCGAAGAACAGCCAGCGGAAGTAGGCGCCGCGAGCCGTGTCGCCCGGCGGTGGCGCGAGCCGGGCGTCGGGAAACGCATCGGCCAGATAGGCGCAGATCGCAGCGCACTCGGTGACGGTGACGCCGCGGTGCACGATCGCCGGCACCTTGCCCATCGGGTTGACGGCGAGGAACGCCGCCGACTTCATCGAGGCGTCATAGCCCAGGACCTCGGTGCGATACGGCTTGCCGATCTCCTCCAGCATCCAGCGGATGATGCGGCCGCGTGACATCGGGTTGGTGTAGAAGACGAGATGGTCGCTCATGGGTGGGTCCTCAAGCTTGCGTCGGCGCGGGCGAACGGCCGTGCCATCCATGCGCATCAGCCGAGCACGACAGTGTGTCCGCAATTGGCAAAATCAGGGTTACACTGGCGCGAGCCGCATCGCCACCCGTCAGGAGCATCGCATGTCCGCCATCCCCTCCACCAACCAGGCGTGGCTCGATCAGGTCAAGGAGACCGCGCTCGAGCCGGATCTGCCGATCTGCGATCCCCACCACCACCTGTGGGACGGCCGCAAGGGCAGCGGGTCGATCCAGCCGCGCTATCTGCTCGATGAGATCCTCCTCGACGTGCAAGGCGGCGGCCACAACATCGTGTCGACGGTGTTCATCGAATGCGGCGCCATGTTCAAGTCCGATGGCCCCGAGGAGATGCGCTGCGTCGGCGAGACGGAGTTCGTCAACGGCATCGCCGCGATGAGCGCCTCGGGCACCTACGGCGCGTGCCGCGTGGCCGCTGCCATCATCGGCACCTGCGATCCGCGCATCGGGGATCGCGCCGCCGACGTGCTCGACGCGCAGATCGCGGCTGGCAACGGGCGCTTTCGCGGCATCCGGCGGGGGGCGTTCTGGCACGCAAGCCCGCAGATCGAGAACCACCGTACCGAACCGCCGGAGGGGCTGCTGCTGCGCGACGATTTCCGTGCGGGCTTCAAGCATCTCAGCTCCCGGAAGCTGTCGTTCGAGATCTGGTGCGCGCACACGCAAATCCCGGACGCCGTGAGTCTTGCGCGCGCGTTCCCCGACACGACGCTGATCCTCGACCATTTCGGTGGTCCCTGCGGCATCGGCCCCTACGCCGGCAAGCAGGACGAGGTGTTCGCCGATTGGAAAGCGAAGATCGGCGAGCTGGCGAAGTGCCCGAACGTTTATGCCAAGCTCGGCGGGCTCAACATGCACGTCAATGGATACGGCTGGGAGATGCGGGCAAAGCCGCCGACCAGCGCCGAGCTTGCCGCCGCGACCCGCCGCTATTTCGACCACACCATCGAGGTGTTCGGCCCGCAGCGGTGCATGTTCGAATCGAACTTCCCCGTCGACAAGCTGTCGTGCAGCTACACGGTGCTGTGGAACTCGTTCAAGCTGCTCTCGAAGGGCTTCTCGGCCGACGAACGGGCGGCGCTGTTTCGCGGCACCGCCGAGCGCGTGTACCGCATCTGATATGAGAGCCTGTCCGGGAGGTTCACCGATGCCGATCATCGATGCACAGGTGCACCTGTGGACCCGGGGCACCGCGACGCCGCCGCATCTGGCGCGCCCCTATCTCGCCGACGAGGCGATCCGCGGCATGGATGCGGCCGGCATCGACGGCGCGATCCTGCACCCGCCGGCCAGTTGGGATCCCCAGTCCAACGAACTCGCGGTCCAGGCCGTACTCGATTATCCGGGCCGGTTCGCGATCCTCGGCAATCCGCCGCTTGATCGACCCGACAGCCCATCGCTGATCGCTCAGTGGAAGGCGAAGCCGGGCATGCTCGGCTATCGCTTCTACTTCAACAAACCCAACAACTGGACGTGGCCGACCGACGGCAGCATCGACTGGCTGTGGCCAACTGCCGAGAAGGCCGGCACGCCGCTCGCGTTGCTGGCTGGCGACTGGCTACCATTGCTCGGGCGCATCGCGGAACGGCATCCAGGCCTCAAGCTCACCGTCGACCACATGGGCGCGCGGCGCGGCGCCAAGGGTGTTGCCGCGTTTCCGAGCATGGACGCGCTGGTGGCGCTGGCGAAGTACTCGAACGTCGCCGTGAAACTCACCGGCGGACCGTTCTATGCCGACGACGCCTATCCGTTCCGCAGCTTGCACCCTCATTACCGGCGCATGTACGACGCGTTCGGACCGCGGCGGCTGTTCTGGGGTACCGACATCACCAAGATGCCATGCAGCTGGAAAGAGTGCGTCGGCCATGTCCAGGAGATCGACTGGATGCCCGAGGCCGACAAGCGCCTTATCATGGGCGATGGCGTCTGCGACTGGCTCGGCTGGAAGCGGTGATCTCGAGGGGCCTGCGAGCGCCTTGACACCGGCGGCCTTGAAACGCCTGATGCAGGGTCGCAAGTCGAAGGGCACGGGGCGTTGATATGGCGCGGTGGCGGGTCGGGGTCGATTCCGGGGGGACGTTCACGGATATCTGCCTCGCAGACGAGGCTACAGGTGAGATCCGTGTCTGGAAAGTTCCGTCGACGCCCGACGATCCCTCGCGCGCGATCTCCGACGGCGTGACGGAGGGGCTGGCGACAGCGGCCGGTGCGACGCCCGCCGACACGGCTTACTTCGGTCACGGCACCACGGTTGCGACCAACGCGCTGATCCAGCATCGCGGCGTGGCGACCGGCCTCATCACCACGGACGGGTTTCGCGACCTGCTCGAGATCGGGCGCCAGCGCCGTCCGCATCTCTACGACCTGCAGGTCGACAAGCCGCAGGTGCTGGTCACGCGCGACCTGCGTCTCGAAGTTCCCGAGCGGCTGCGCCATGACGGACGCATCGAGACGCCCCTCGACGAGGCGGCGGTGCGCGCGGCCGCTCAGCGCCTCAAGGCCGCTGGCGTCACGGCCGTGGCGATCTGCTTTCTCTACGCCTACCTCGATCCCCGGCACGAGCAGCGCGCCAAAGCGATCGTGGTCGAGGTGATGCCGGACGCGTTCGTGACGGCCTCGCACGAGGTGGCGCCGGAGTTCCGCGAGTTCGAGCGGTTCTCGACGACTGCGGTCAACGCCTATCTCGGCCCCGTGCTCGGGCGCTACGTCGAGCGGTTGGGTCCTCGCCTCGACGAGTTGGGTTTGAAGGGTCCGCGCCACATCACGCAGTCGAACGGCGGCGTGATGTCACTGCGGGTGGCGAGTGCGCAGGCCGTGCGTACGGTGCTGTCGGGCCCCGCGACCGGCGTTGTCGGCGCGCAGGAGGTGGGCAAGCGCTCGGGGCACGACAACCTCATCACCTTCGACATGGGCGGCACCTCGACCGACGTGGCGCTGATCGCCAACGGCGAGGCGCGGCTCGCGGGCGAAATGGAGGTGCACGGCTACCCTTTGAAGACGCCGATGCTCGACATCCATACCGTCGGCGCGGGCGGGGGCTCGATTGCGCATCTGGATGCAGGCGGCCACCTGAAGGTCGGGCCCCGCAGCGCCGGCAGCGTCCCGGGTCCGGTCTGCTATGGTCTGGGCAACAGCGAGGCGACCGTCACCGACGCCAATGTGGTGCTCGGCACGCTGCATCCGACGCATCTGCTGGGCGGGCGCATGGGCATAGACCGGGCCAAGGCCGTCGCGGCCGTCGATGCGCTGGCACAGCGCATCGGCCTTCCCCCGATGGCGACGGCGCAGGGCATCGTCAGCGTTGTCACCGCCAACATGGCGAAGGCGATCCGCGTCATCTCGGTGCAGCGCGGCCACGATCCGCGCGACTATACGCTGATCGCGTTTGGCGGCGCGGGACCGTTGCATGCCGCGCGGCTGGCGCGCGAGCTCGATATTCCGCGCGTGCTGGTGCCGCGCAATCCAGGCATCCTGTGCGCGCTCGGCCTGTTGATGACGGACCTCAAGACCAACTACGCGCAGACTAGGCTCGTGCGGCTGGAGTCAGCCACGCTGTCGACGTTCGCGGAGGTGCTGTCGGGTCTCGAAGCGCGGGCAGCGGCCTGGTTCGAGAGCGAGGGCCTGCCGCGCGACGCCCGCCAGACGAGACGCTCCGTGGACATGCGCTATGTCGGGCAGAACTACGAACTCCCCGTCGCATATCCCGAGGGCCTACACAGCGGCGAAGCGCTGCTCGCGGCCTTGAAGTCCGGCTTCGAAGCCGCGCACCGGCAGATGTATGGCTACATCGCCGAGGAGGAGCCGATCCAGGCGGTGACGTTCCGCGTCGAGGCGACGGGGCGCGTGCGCAAGGCCGAGCCCAAGTCCTATCCGCCGGCGACCCGCCTCCTCGCAGACAGCAACGCGGTGCTCGGCCGACGCGACGTGTGGCTGCCCGAGACCGGCGCCATCACAAGCACCCCGGTCTACGATCGCGAGCGTCTCGCTCCGGGGCATGTGGTGGCTGGCCCCGCGATCATCGAGCAGATGGACGCGACGACGGTCCTGCTGCCGGGCCAGACCGCCACCGTTGACCAGTGGCTGAACATCCTGATCGAGGGCTGACGAGAGTGAGGCGGCGCTCAATAGAACAGCAGCACTCCCGCCGACAGCACGGCAAGACCCATAAAGAAGGCGTTGCGGCGCCAGCCGAGGACCATGGCGACGAACGCGCGGGGCAGCGCTGTCCACGGGATGCGCGCAAGCCAGATGGCTGCGAGGCCCGCGGTAAAGCCAAGCACGAACGAAACGGCATCGAGGCGGGCCGGGCCATACCTCAGATCGGGTGCCGAAAGCGACAGGCCAGCGAAAGGCCCAGCGCCCAAGGCGAAGGCCACGGCCGCGAGTGCCGCTGCAACAAGTGCCAGAACGCCGAGTGTCCGCATTTGACCGCCCTCCGATCGGTGCAGCTTGGGAGACACTTCACTCGCATTTCCCAAACGAGCCGTTAACGAGTGTGCGTTACTCGGGCACAAGCTCACGACAGGCTGGTCGCAGGCGTTCCTTGAGCCGGGCGTGCCTCGCCGCTAGGTTGAGTGACCGATTCGCCGCCCTCCGAGACAGACTCTGAGTGGTCCCAGAAGGACGCGAGGCATGAGCACCATCTATCCAGTCATTCTCTCGGGCGGCACCGGCACCCGCCTGTGGCCGCTGTCGCGCTCGATGTTCCCGAAGCAATTCATCCGCTTTTTCAATGGTAAGGACCCGTCCTTCCTCGGTGCTACGCTGCGGCGCCTGGCCAAGAACCAGGGCTTCGGTGAGCCGATCCTGCTGTGCAACAACGACCACCGGTTCCTGGTCAAGGAGGAACTCGAGCAGGCGCAGGTTGCTTCGAGCCACATCTACCTCGAGCCGGTCGCCCGTAATACGGCGGCGGCCATCGCGGTCGCGGCCATGGCAGTCGCGCGCGAGAACCCGGCCGGCGTGCTTGCCGTGATGCCGTCCGACCATGTCATTCGCGACGAGACGCGCTTCGTCGAGGCGGTTCGCCGGGCGGCCAAGGTCGCAGTCACCGGCCGGCTGGTGCTGTTCGGCATCAAGCCCTCCGAGCCCCACACCGGCTTTGGCTACATTCGCCAGGGCGCGGCGCTCGATGGCTTCAACGGCGGTGCCTTCAAGGTCGACGCCTTCTTCGAGAAGCCGGATGTGGAAACCGCCAAGAGCTACCTGACGGCCGGAAACTTCTTCTGGAACAGCGGCATCTTCGTGCTCGGCGCCCGCGCCTTTCTCGAGGAACTGCAGCGGCTCGAGCCGAAGATCTACGAAGCTGCGCGCGCAGCCCTCAACGCGGCCAAGAACGATCTCGGCTTCATCCGCCTCGACAAGGAGGCGTTCTCGCAGTCGCCCAACATCTCGATCGACTATGCGGTGATGGAGAAGACGTCGCTCGCCGCCATGCTGCCGATCGACGTCGGCTGGAACGACGTCGGCTCGTGGTCCTCGCTCTGGGAGATCGCCGAGCGCGACGCCCAAGGCAACTACGTCAACGGCGAGGCGATTCTCGAGGACAGTAGCAACCTCTACATCCATTCCGAGCGCTCGCTGGTGTCCACCATCGGCGTCCGGGACCTCATCATCGTCGACACGCCCGATGCGCTGCTCGTCGCCGACAAGAGCCGCGCGCAGGAGGTGTCGAAGATCGTCGCGAGGCTCAAGCTGTCCAACCGCAAGGAGCAGGAGCAGCACCTGCGGAACTATCGTCCGTGGGGCTTCTTCGAGACGCTCAACATCGGGCCGCGCTTCCAGGTCAAGTTGCTGCACGTCAAGCCCGGCGGCAAGCTCTCCATGCAGATGCACCACCACCGCTCCGAGCACTGGATCGTGGTGCAGGGCACGGCCAAGGTGGTGATCGGCGATATCGACAAACTCGTGCGCGAGAACGAGAGCGTCTACATCTTCGCGACGCAATGGCACCGTCTGGAGAACCCGGGCAAGGTGCCGGTCGAGATCATCGAGGTGCAGATCGGCTCCTACCTCGGCGAGGACGACATCATGCGCACCGACGACATCTATCATCGCGCACCCGACGAGACGAAGTGACGGCCGCGTCCGCCGAACTTGCCTGCGGTTGCCTTAAGCACCGCAGGTGTGCGAAGGCCTCGTGCGACCAACTCGTG
>JANOJW010000042.1:0-2671 GCA_031418955.1 Hyphomicrobiales bacterium
GCAACAAGCGCTGACCTATCGGCTCGGGCACTCCGCGCAGCGGGCTGTCGCGTAGCGACTTTGTGCGATGGCCCATGGCTGCCCAACCCGAACATCACACCGACCTCGTCCGGAATCAAGTGTCGAGCTGCCCTGGCCGTCCGACCCGTTGCCGCCCCTCACGTCATGCTGGAAGCATGCCTCCGACCTGACCCCTCTCCCCGTCGAGTGCAGAACGTCGGGGAGAGGGGACGTGCCCGACTGCTCCGCCGGTGTCCTGTTCCGCTCCGGCTCGAAAGCCGACGGGTCGTTGAGCCTTTCGGGTGCGCTGCTTCGGCCGGCCGCCGCCATGCCTCATATCAGTTGACGCCGACCGCCCGGCTCAGCGTCGAGCCGATCTCGGCGTTGACGACAAGGTCGGCGATCTCGTCCTGCTCGGTCGGTTCCCGGTTGACGATCACGTACCGGGCGCCGTTGCGCTTGGCCATGATCGGGAAACCGGCCGCTGGATAGACGACGAGCGAGCTGCCGAGCGCGATCATCAGGTCGGCTGCCAGCGTCACCACGCGGGCCCGGTCCATGGCGTCCTCCGGCATCGACTGCCCGAACGAAATGGTGGCCGTCTTGATAATGCCGCCGCATTCCGTGCACAGGGGCAGGCGCTCGTCGACGTCAAAGATCTCGCGAACCCAGGCGAGCTCGTAGCGCCGCTTGCACTCGAGGCAGGACGCGTAGGTGGCGTTGCCGTGCAGTTCGATAACCTTGTCGTCGGGAATGCCGGACGCCTGGTGCAGGCCATCGATGTTCTGGGTTACGACGGCGAGCATACGGCCGTCGGCGACGAGGCGGGAGAGCGCGCGGTGGCCGGCGTTGGGCGTCGCCTTGGTCATCACCTCGTCGATCGCGAACTTGCGCCGCCAGGATTCGCGGCGCATCTCGGCGGAGCCCAGGAAATCGTTGAACTCGATCGGCCGCATGCGGGTCCAGATGCCGCCCGGCGAGCGGAAATCGGGAATGCCCGACTCGGTCGAGATGCCGGCGCCGGTGAAAGCGACGATGCGCTTGGCGTCGGCAATCATGCGGCGCAGGGTTTCGGCGTCGGACATGGGCGGTCTCCACGACAAACGGGTTTTGGATGTAGCGCCAGTGTAGCAAGCCGGGACAGGTCGATGGCTACTGAAAATTCGCCCACATTCGCGGGGGCACATTCGCGGTTCCATGGGCGTGCTGTCCGGTCCTATGATGGGGGATAAAAGTTCCCATCAGGTCCGGAAGGTGTCCATGGCTGCCAGCAACCTCGCCAAGCTCAATGCCGCCGAAAGCGTGATCAAGACGCTGATCGCCAATGGCATCGAGACGCTCTATTGCCTCCCCGGCGTGCAGAACGACGACTTCTTCGATGCGCTGCATCGGGTCGGCGGCGCGATCCGCCCGATCAATGCGCGCCACGAGCAGGCGACAGCCTATATGGCGCTCGGTGCGGCGCTGGCGACCGGCAAGCCGCAGGCCTATTGCGTGGTGCCGGGGCCGGGCTTCCTCAACACGACGACCGCGCTGGCGACGGCGCAGTCGCTGACTGCGCCGGTGCTGTCGATCTCCGGCCAGATCTTCGAGGCGCGCATCGGCAAGGGGCTCGGCTTCCTGCACGAGGTGCCAAACCAGATCGGCATCATGCGCACGCTCACCAAGTGGGCGGCCCACATCGACGGGCCGGAGGATGCGGGCCAGAAGGCGCGTGAGGCGTTCCGGCAGCTGCTATCGGGCGCACCGGGACCTGTCGGGCTCGAGTGCGGCTGGGACGTGTGGAAGCGCGCAGCCGAGGTGGCGCTCGACCTCGAGAAGGTCAAGCGGGTCACCCCCGAGATCGACGAGGATGCAGCCGAGGCAGCCGCCAAATTGTTGGCCTCCTCGAAGCGGCCGTTGATCTCGGTCGGCGGCGGCGCGCAGGGCGCCAGTGCCGAGGTGAAGCAATTGGCCGAAATGCTGGAAGCGCCGGTGATGTCGTTCCGTACCGGTGCGGGTGTGCTCGACAACCGGCATTACCTGTCGCAGCGCGTCACCGGCGGCTACCGGCTGTGGAAGGACGCCGATGTGGTGATGGGCGTCGGCACGCGGCTGCACCAGCAGTTCGACTGGGGCACCGACGACGACATGAAGATCATCCATCTCGATCTCGACCCCTCGCGACCGGGGCGCATCCGCAAGCCGGACGTGAAGTTCATCGCAGACTCGGCCGAAGGGTTACGCGCCATCATTGCACGCCTGCCGCGCCACCTTGGCAAACGCGCAAGCCGCAAGGACGAGATGGCGGCAATCAAGGCCGACGTCGACACGGAGCTTGCCTCGCTCAGCCCCCAGAAATCGTGGATCGACGCGCTGCGCGCCGAGCTGCCCGAAGACGGCATCCTGGTCGAGGAGTTGACGCAGGTCTCATACGTGTCCCGCGTGATGTTCCCGGTCTATCGCCCGCGCACCTACATCTCGTCGGGTTATCAGGGCACGCTCGGCTGGGGCTACAACGTGGCGCTCGGCGCCAAGGCGGCGTTGCCTGACCGCAAGGTGCTGTCGGTGTCGGGTGACGGCGGCTTCATGTTTGGCGTGCAGGAGCTGGCAACGGCGGTGAAACACAACATCGGCGTGGTCGCGGTGGTGTTCACCGACAACGCCTATGGCAACGTCAAGCGCATGCAGC
>JANOJW010000043.1:0-2380 GCA_031418955.1 Hyphomicrobiales bacterium
GCCGCCTCCGCCGCCGCCTCGATCGCCGACTGGAAGTTATCGGCCATCGCTGCGGGCTTCGTGCGCCGCGGGATCTGCACCTCCACCCGGCAGGGCTTGCCGTCGAGCCCGGCTGCGATCCCCAGCAGCTCGGCCTCGAGCCGCTGATGCACGGCCGTGTCGGTATCGCGCCACTGCAGCAGCATCACCGCCTCGCCCGGAATGATGCTCGGGCTACCCGGATCGAATGCGATGTTACCGACCGTCCACACCGTGCGCGGACCGGCAACTTTCGGGAACTGCTCGTCGACGGCGACGGCGAGCCTCGCCGCCGCGAGCCCTGCGTCATGGCGTATCGCCATCCGCGTCGTCCCGGCGTGGTTCTGCACGCCGCGAAAGACGATGCGGCACTGCGTGATGCCGACAATGCTGGTGACGACGCCGATCTTGAGGGCGTGCGCTTCGAGCCAGTCGCCCTGCTCGATGTGGGCCTCGAAGTATCCGACGTAGCGCTTGGGGTCGATCACCTCGCGCGGGCGTCCAGCGAAGCCCGCAGCGGCAAGCGCTGCGCGCATGGGGGTGCCGTTGGTGCGGTCGCGGGCGGCGTCGATCTCGGCATCGGCGACCTCGCCGCAGGCCGAGCGCGAGCCCAGGAACGAGCCGAAGTGCCCCTCCTCGTCGCACCACGCGCCGACATCCACGCCGCAGCCCGCGAACGCCGGGTCGGCGGCAATGGCGCGTGCGGCTTCGAGCGCGTAGACGACGCCGAGCGGGCCGTCGAGCCATCCGGCCTGGTTCTGGCTTTCCAGGTGCGATCCCGCCAGCAGCTTGCGTCCCTTGGCGTTGGAAAACCCGAACACGTTGCCGATGCCGTCGATCACCGTGCGGTGGCCGATCTTGTTCAGCTCCGTTTCGAGCCACTGCAGCGACGCGACGTGCTCAGCCGACAGCGACGGCCGGTGCACGCCGGTTTTGAACCCGCCGATCGCGCGCAGGTGGGTGAGATCGGCGAGTACGCGGCTGGCATTGCAGGTTGGCATGGCACTCTCTCTTTGCGCCTTCGGATGCCCACTTCGCATCCGGCGCGCTTCCCCCTCTCCCCGTTGTCTGCACTTCGCCGGGGAGAGGGTCGGAGTGAGGGGCGGCAACAATCTCAGGCCGTGCAAGCGGCCGCCCCTCACCCTAACCCTCTCCCCGCACAAGTGCAGTGTGCAGGGAGAGGGGACTTGGCTCAACTCTTCTTCGATATCGCAGCGAAATCGGCTGAGTACTCGTCGGCGCAGTAGGTGCCGCCCTGATAGAACTCGGCCACCGGATTTGCGCCGCTCGCAGGCTCGCTCGCATCGATTGCCGCGGCGAACGCCTCCGACTTGTCCTGCGGCCGGTAGCCCAGCGAGCGGGCGTGGCTGTTGTCGTACCAGCTACGCTCGTTGTCGGAGACGCCGTACATCACCTCATAGACGAGGCCGGGCCGCTCGAGCCCGATGCGGATCTGCTGCACGAGGTCTGTAGGTGAAATCCAGATCGAGAGACGGCGCTTGTCGATCGGCTTCTCGCCGACGTTGCCGATGCGCAAGGACGTGACCCCGATGCCGTGCTTGTAGGCATACATCGCACCGATCCCCTCGCCGAACGCCTTCGAGACGCCGTAGCGCGTGTCGGGCCGCGCGATGATGTTGGTCCCGATCTTGGTCGACCGTGGATAGAAGCCGACCGCATGATTGGACGAGGCGAAGACGATGCGCCTGACGCCCGCGAGCCGCGCCTGCTCGAACAGGTTGTAGCACCCGATGATGTTGGCCTGGAGGATCGTCTCCCACGCCCCTTCCGTCGAGTGCCCGCCGAAGTGCACGACGCCGTCGCAGCCGGCCACGGCGCGGGCCACCTCGTCGGGCTTCGTCAGGTCCGCCTTGATGAAGGTTTCCTTGGGCGTGAGGCCCTTCGGTTCGGCGATATCGGAGAGTACGACGCTCTCATAGATCGGCGGCAGCAATCGCCGCATATGCGTTCCAATGCCACCCGCCGCACCGGTCACGAGAATGCGTTTCATGTGGTGGGGTTCCTGTTCAAGACTGGCTGTTCCGCCCAAGCTTAGCGCTGCGTCCGGCAGAAATCACGTTTCTCCTCGGCCGCCGTTCGTGTCACGGCGTCTCGACGGGGCCACGGCGCAAGGCCGGGCTCAGCACAGCGCCTGCGGCCGAGGTTGCGAGCAACAGCCACAGCATCCCCGTGTAGCTGCCCTCCCAGTCGAACACGGCTGCCCCCGCCCAGGCGCCGATGCCGCCCCAGATGTGGTGGATCATGGTGATCAGGCCGGTCAGCGCGCCGAGATTGCGCACGCCGAACGCCTCGCGCACGAACACGACGAGCAGCGGCGCGGTCATCAGGAAGGTCGCGCCGA
>JANOJW010000044.1:0-1742 GCA_031418955.1 Hyphomicrobiales bacterium
CCTGATGCGCCTTTACTTCGCCTCGCGGATCAGCTACTTACGCTTGGTCTACGAGACGCATCCGGATCGCTTCCCAGCACCCGATGCCTCGCCCGCCGGATTGGTGGCTGACCGGCGGCTCACTGCTGAACCACTCCTGGACAGCATTCAGTACTTCCCCTCGTCCGGCTCACAGCCATCCCCGCCTCACGAGCCGCGGCACCAAAACGGGCGTTTCATGCAAGAGACCGTCACACCAGAGACTACCGCGACGACCCCACCGACCTTCAAGGAAATGAAGCTCCAAGACCTCAAGGCCAAATCTCCGACGGAGCTGTTGAGCTTCGCCGAGGAGATGGGCGTCGAGAATGCGTCGACGTTGCGCAAGCAGGAGCTGATGTTCGCCACGCTGAAGCAGCTGGCGGCCAAGGACATCGAGATCATCGGCATCGGCGTCGTCGAATTGCTCCCCGACGGCTTCGGCTTCCTGCGCTCGCCGGACGCCAATTACTTGCCGGGCCCCGACGACATCTACGTGTCGCCGTCGCAGATCCGCCGCTTCGCGCTGCGGACGGGCGATACCGTCGAAGGCCAGATCCGCTCGCCCAAAGATGGTGAGCGCTACTTCGCGCTGATCAAGCTCAATCGGATCAACTTCGAGGACCCGGAGAACGTCAAGCACAAGGTCCACTTCGACAATTTGACGCCGCTCTATCCCGACGAGTGGCTGAAGATGGAGCAGGAGGATCCGACCATCAAGGATCTGTCGCCGCGCGTCATCGACATCGTGGCGCCGATCGGCAAGGGCCAGCGCGCGCTGATCGTGGCGCCGCCGCGCACCGGCAAGACCGTGCTGCTTCAGAACATCGCCAGGTCGATCACGGCGAACCATCCCGAGTGCTTCCTGATCGTGCTGCTCATCGACGAGCGGCCGGAGGAAGTCACCGACATGCAGCGCACCGTGAAGGGCGAGGTCATCGCCTCGACCTTCGACGAGCCGCCGACGCGGCACGTGCAGGTGACCGAGATGGTGCTCGAGAAGGCCAAGCGCCTGGTCGAGCACAAGCGGGACGTGGTGATCCTGCTCGATTCGATCACGCGATTGGGCCGCGCCTACAACACCGTCGTGCCGTCGTCCGGCAAGGTGCTGACCGGCGGCGTCGACTCCAATGCCCTGCAACGGCCGAAGCGGTTCTTTGGCGCGGCGCGCAACATCGAGGAAGGCGGCTCACTCACCATCATCGCGACGGCGCTGGTCGATACCGGCTCGCGGATGGACGAGGTGATCTTCGAGGAGTTCAAAGGCACCGGTAACAGCGAGATCATTCTCGACCGCAAGGTTGCAGACAAGCGCGTGTTCCCGGCGATCGACGTGGCGCGCTCGGGCACCCGCAAGGACGAGCTGCTGCTGCCGAAGGATTACCTCCGCAAGGGCCACCTGCTGCGGCGCATCCTGAACCCGATGGGCTCGATGGATGGCATCGAGTTCCTGATCGACAAGCTGAAGAGCACCAAAACCAACGGCGACTTCTTCAACCAGATGAATACGTGACGACAGGGGCCCCGAAAGGGGCCCTTGCTGCTTCGACGACGAACGAGCGCGCGTCTATACTCGATCCAAGGAGGATCGTTTCGTGCTCGTGTTCATCGACGAAAGCGGTGATGCTGGCTTCAAGTTCGGCAAGGGGTCGACGCAGCTTTTCGTTGTCGGGATGGTTATTTTTGAGTCGGAAGAGGCTGCCCAGCGTGCCATTCGGCGCATC
>JANOJW010000045.1:0-3161 GCA_031418955.1 Hyphomicrobiales bacterium
GTCTGCGAGAAGAGCTTTCAGCCGCTCAACCGCTCTGGCGACCTGCAGGGCTGTCAGCGCCTCGCGGACGGCGTCGTGGTCACGCCGAACGGTTTCAAGGAAGCCTACAAGGCGTTCGCGGACGGCGGCTGGGCCTCGCTCGCGGCCTCCGAGGACCTGGGCGGCCAGGGCCTGCCCGAGGTCGTCTCGATGGCAGCGTGCGAGATCTGGAATGCGGCGTGCCTGTCGTTCGGCCTGTGCCCGCTGCTGACGCAAGGCGCCATCGACGCAGTCGCGGCACACGGCAGCGACGCGCTGAAGCGCACGTACCTGCCGAAGATGGCGTCGGGCCAATGGACCGGCACCATGAACCTGACCGAGCCGCACGCCGGCTCGGATCTGGGACAACTGAGATCGAAGGCGGTGCGACAGGCCGACGGCACCTATCGCATCACCGGCACCAAGATCTTCATCACCTACGGCGATCACGAGCTGACCGAGAACATCATCCATCTCGTGCTCGCGCGCACGCCCGACGCGCCGCCCGGCACGCGCGGCATCTCGCTGTTCCTAGTTCCCAAAGTGCTGGTCAACGCCGACGGCTCGCTCGGCGCGCGCAACGACGTGATCTGCGCCGGCCTCGAGCACAAGCTCGGCATCCACGCCTCGCCAACCTGCACGATGAAGTTCGGCGAGAACGGCGACGGCGCCGTCGGCTATCTCGTCGGCGAGGAGAACCGCGGCCTCAACACCATGTTCATCATGATGAACGCCGCTCGCCTCGCCGTCGGCGTGCAGGGCGTCGCCATCGCCGAGCGCGCGACACAGCACGCGGTGGCCTACGCGAAGGACCGCAAGCAGGGTCGGTCGTCGAAGGGAAAAGCGGGCGAGATGAACCCGATCATCGAGCACGCCGACGTGCGCCGCAACTTGATGACCATGAAGGCCATGACGCAGGCCGCGCGCGCGATTTGTCTTGCGACCGCGCGCGAGATCGACGTGTCGCACAGCGCGAAGGATGCCGCGACGCGCGCCGCCGCCGCCAATCGCGCTGCCCTGCTGACGCCCATCGCCAAGGCATTCTCCACCGACATCGGCTGCGAAGTTGCGTCCATCGGCGTGCAGATCCACGGCGGCATGGGCTTCATCGAGGAGACGGGCGCCGCGCAGTACTATCGCGACGCGCGAATCCTGCCGATCTACGAGGGCACCAACGGCATCCAGGCGATCGACCTCGTGACGCGAAAACTTCCCCTCGAAGGCGGCAAAGTCGTCGACGCCTATCTTTCCGAGATGCGCCGGACGGCCGACGAGGTGCGCGCGTCCAATCGCCCCGAATTCGGCCGTATGGGCGAGCGGCTGACCGACGCGATCACCGCGCTCAGCGAAGCCTCGACGTGGCTTCGGGCAGCGCTGTCGAAAAACCCCGACGACGCGCAGGCCGGCGCGCAACCCTATCTGCGCCTGTTCGGTCTCGCGGCAGGCGGCACCTATCTCGCGCGCGGCGCACTCGCAGCCGTCCGTGACGGGAGTGCGGCCAACGGTAATGCCGCCACCTACATCGCGCTCGCCCGCTTCTTCGCCGAGAACCTGACGACCGGCGCACCCGGCCTCAAGGAAGCGATCGTCGCCGGCGCCGACGCGACGCTGGTCCTGGACGAGGCCGCGCTCGGGAGGTGATCGTGGCTGGACTGGCGCGGCCCCCTCTTCAGGTACTCAGGTCGCGAAAGCTCACCGTAGTTGCGAGCGGTGCGCTTACGCCTTGATCGGCACCAGCTTGTCGACCTCGATCGCCTCGGGCGAGAGGCGGCACCGCACCGCGATCACCTCGACACCTGCGGCAATCGCCGCATCGAAGGCCCGCCCGTAGCCCGCATCCACATCGCGCGCGAGCGATAGTCGCGTCGCGTCGGCACGCTGGATCAGATACACCATCACCGCGCGCTTGCCCTCGGCCACCATGTCCGACATCTCGGCCAAGTGCTTGGCGCCGCGCTCGGTCACCGAGTCTGGGAACTCCGCGAGACCATGCCGGCGCATCATGTGCACGTTCTTGATCTCGACGTAGCAGGCGGGCTTGGCCGCGTCCTCGAGTAGGATGTCGATGCGGCTATTCTTTCCGTACTTCACCTCGCGCCGCAGCGACGCGTAGCCGTTCAGCGCCGCGATGCGGCCCGCCCCGATCGCCTCGGCGACGAGCTTGTTGGGATGATTGGTGTTGATGCCGACGAGGCTCGGGCTCCGGCCGAGATCGGCCTCGACCAGCTCCCAGGTGTGGCGATACTTGCGTGTCGGGCTGTCGGAGATCGACAGCCACACCCGGCTCCCTGGCGCGACAAGCCCCATCATCGAGCCCGTGTTCGGGCAGGTCGCTGTCACCGCCGTGCCGTCGTCGAGCGTCACATCGGCGAGGAAGCGCTTGTAGCGCTGCACCAGCCGCCCTGCGACGAGTGGCGTTTCGAAACGCATTGCAAACCCCTTCTCACACCTTCAGCTCCGCCCACAGCGCCGCGTGATCGGATGCGGCATGATACGACGATTGCATCTCGGGATAGATGTCCCACAGATTTCCGTTCTTGCCGCCCCACACCCCTCGCCGCCAGATGCCGCCCGCCTCCATGCGGTCATACAGCGCCGGCGACAGCAGCAGATAGTCGATCTTCTCGCGCGCCGTGCAGGCGCCAAAGGTGCCCGGCCGCCCGCCGTCGTCGAACCCCGGGTGGGCGGCTGCGTCCTTCAGGTCGGTCTCGCGCAGCAAGGGGCTGAGCGCCTCGCTCTCGGGCGTGTCGTTGAGATCGCCCATCACGGCGATGAGCTTTGCCCCTTCGGACTTGAGTCGCTCGTAGATGCGCCGCGTCGCCTCGGCCTGCATCCAGCGCCGTGCGTCGGATGCGTCCTGCGCGCCGTAGCCCTTGCTCTTGAAGTGATTGACCAGCACCCACACCGTCTCCCCCGACGGCGTCCACACGGAGAACTCGGGACAGTCGCGGCTGTACACGCGGTTGCCGTGGCTCGTCACGTCGTCGACGTGGCTGCGCATCCAGCCGATGCGATAGCCGCCGCGCGCCATCAGTCCGACGTCGATGCCGCGGTCGTCGTTGCCGTCGACCAGCATCACCTGGTCATAGGGCACCGACTTCACGCCGGGCAGCAGGCCATAGGAGAACTGCATCAGCGCGGAG
>JANOJW010000046.1:0-2676 GCA_031418955.1 Hyphomicrobiales bacterium
CGAGCTGGGCGGCGGCCGCCGCTAGGCGCGGATCGCGGCGCTTGAGCACCAGACCGCCGCTACCGAGCGTGCCGGCGATGCTCCCGGCCTCCGCCGCGATCACCGGCACTCCGAAGGCCATCGCCTCGACGAGCGGCATGCCAAAGCCCTCGTGCTCGGACAAAGAGACAAAGAGGTCCGCCCGCCTATAGTGGGCGACGATCTCAGCATCCGGCCGCTTGCCGAGGAGGTGCACCGAGCCGGCGAGGCCAAGGCTCTCGATCTCTGTGCGAATCAGCTGCTCGTAGCCAGCCGACGTGGTTCCGCCGACCAGGACCAACTCGATGGGCAGGCGGCTCGAGCATCGCAGGAACGCCAGCATCTGCACCAGCTCGAGCTGACCCTTGTTCTCGCTGATGCGTCCGACGAAGAGCACGGTGCGGGCGGACTTCGGGGCGGCCAAGACCGCGGCGTCGGCGGGGAGCCGGCGCAGCCGATCGAGATCGACCAGCAGCCCGATGGCCTCGATCGCGGGGAAGCCCCATTCCCGCAACTCTTCGGCATTGAACGGGCTATCGCCGATCGCCCCGATAAAAACGCCGCGCCTGGCCCAGTCCGCGAGTTGCCGACGGCCCCGTTCGGCGAGACGGCGAATGTGGCTGCCCTCGGCAAAGAAACGAGCAGGCGTGATATTGTGATAGACGAGAATCTTGCGCCCACCCAGCGCCTCGATCCAATCGTCGCGCTCGCTTCCGAGACCATAATGGACCAGGACGACGTCGCTCGAGGCAGGACGGAGCTCCGCCGCCGGCCAGACCTGGCCAGCCAGCAGCGGGTCGATGTCGAAGCTGTAGATCTCGGACGTGCAGCCGGCCTCACGCAGCAGCCGCTGTATGAACAGCATGCCGTTGGTCGAGCCGTCGCCGTAGATCGTGCTGACGCTGAATTGATGAATGGACGGGCGCGGCACAGGGCTCTCCGGGTGACAGTCGATCGAGGGGGCGCCACTCACGGTCGACGCGCGATGACGGCATAGTCCTGAGGGCCGAACAGCACCCGGTTGAGCAGATCGGCGTCGGCCGTCCTTGCTTCGAGCAGACCCTGCGTGAACGGGTGGCGTTTCACCACCTCGACGTCGGCAAAGCCGCGCTGCCCGACCATGAAGGCGAGCACGTCTGGCGGCAACGGGCGCACATGCGTCGGATCGTAATGGAACGTGGTGGCGCCGACCCGGATGGTCTCGGGATTGGGCGTCTCGAGCAGCAAGATCCCGCCGGGAACGAGTACGCGCAAAGCCTCGTCGAGGGTGTCGATAAGGGTCGGAAATGGCAGATGCTCAACGACGTGGAATGCGGTGACGGCACTCCGGCAGGCATCGGGCAGGCCGGCTAGATGGGACTGCAACGCCTCGTGCCGGGCATCGATGCCGGCGGCCCGCGCCCGCTCGATCATCATGCTGTTGCCGTCGATGCCGTAGGCGGCGAGGCCCTCCACGCGCAGGAGTTCCAGCCATTCCCCGCGTCCACAGCCGAGGTCGAGGATCGGGTGCTCCGGCGCCCCGGCCCCGGCGCGCCGGATCGGCTCCAGATTGGCGCGCAATCGATCGCGGATTTCCTCGCGACTGCCACGGAATGCGTCTTCGAAGGCGATGTAGAACGCATCGAGGCGTCCGTCGACGATGTCGGACGCGTGGACGTTGATTGCATCGCCGACGCCGCCGCCGGCCACTCGCGTGAGGCGCCGCTGTTGAAACAGGATCTCGCGGCGCACACCCTCGAGAAGGCCCTTGAGCGACGCGATTTCACTCCCGACGCGTGCGAACTCGGTATCGCGCGCCGCGTCCGCACGCTCGGCGCGAGCTTGCTGATCAGCGCCGCGGGCATCCTGCTCGGCGAAGCGGGCATCCTGCTCGGCGAACCGCGCCGCCGATCGGCGCTCGATGGCTTCTGCATAGGGCCGCGTGTCGCGCCCGATCTCGGCCCATTCCCGGATCCGTCGCAGCCGAACCACACACGTCAAGAGCTCGACGAGCTTGCGCCAAACTCCAACGGCTGGCGGGCGGGGAACAGGGCCAACAGACAACAAGGCTGATCCTCCACCGAGCCGAGCCGCCTCGACGCGATCTGGTAACGAACGCACGATAGTCTGTAAGCGTTGCTCGAGTGCGTCGAAGTCGATCGCTTCGTTGTTCCTCAACAGCATCACCGACACCCCGTAGGCCGAACCTCGAGTTAACCTGTGATGACACCCGGCCGACCATCCGCACAAGCTCAGCGGATAAGCCGGGTCGAGCCGTTGTCAGGCCGCTAACCCGGCATCACGCAATCGCCACATCGTCGAACAGACGGCCGGAGTCAATGGCATGGCGACGGCTGACCCGCCGTCCATCGCCGCGGGGCTAACCAAGCGTCAGCTCTTCGTGCGGTCACGTCTGGGCGGTTTACTCTCGGCGACCCCGACTGCAGCAACCATGGCTCGTACGACATCGGGCATCTTCTTGGCGGCGCGCCAGCCGAGCTCGGCTGCAGCCTTATACGGAGCGCCGCGACTGACCGCGATGTCGAGTGGCCGCACCAGCGTAGTCTCGAAGTCGACGTGCCGCCGCCAGTCGAGATTGACGGCCTTGAAAGCCTCCTCGATGAAGTCCTGCAAGCTGAAGGTGCTACCGGTTGCGATGACGAAGTCCTCGGCGCGATC
>JANOJW010000047.1:0-2361 GCA_031418955.1 Hyphomicrobiales bacterium
ATTGCCGCGAGGCTAGTCAATTTGCGTGTCCGCAAATTTAATCACTAAAAGAAAAGGAAAACTACAAAATGACAACCACCATCACATCACCCGAAACCAGCACCCGTTTTACCCACAAGGCAACTGGCATCACTTGGGACTGCACGACGCAGCGAAGTTCAGCCGCGCCATTCGTTTTGCGGCTGCACAATCCGCGCAGGCGCAACCCCACGACATCGCATCGTTTCACAACGGTCAGTAACCGTGACAAGTACGTTGCCCGCTACATTGCGATTGTCCAAGAGATTGACAGCCATGTGGCCGCCAATTTTTACCCGACACCACCAGAAGCCACCCGCGCCCTTCTGTCAGTCGAGACATTCGACGGCCCGATATGGGAGCCCGCATGTGGCAAAGGCCACATCGCTAAAGTTCTTGAAGCCCACGGCCATGAGGTCATCGCAACCGACCTGAACGATTGGGGCTATGGAACGCCTCGCATCGACTTTCTCAAGGCACGTGGCGGCTGTGGCAACGCCCGCCATATCGTGACCAACCCGCCCTACGGCAAGGGCTTGGCGGATGACTTCGTTAGCAAGGCGCTCGCCATCACGGCCAAGACCGGCGGCAAAGTCGCCATGTTGCTGAACCTTGCCTCACTTGCGCAGGAACAGCGCACCCCCGCTTGGCGGAAAAACCCACCTGCCCGCCTCTATGCCATCGACGGCGTTGTGTGTTGGCCGGATTCAGAGCGAACCCCGCCCAAGCACTTCCTTGCGCATCGTTACGTCTGGGCCGTCTGGGAGCACGGGCACAGCGGCCCCTCCACATTCGGCTGGCTCTCATGCGCGGAGTTTCGCGCACCAGCAATCGCCACCAAATTCAACGCACGGAGATTTTCATGACCAACCCGACACTCGACGCCATCACCGCCAACATCACGCTCTTGGAGGCGCGATTGAAGCGGGCGCACAGCATGGCCTTCGATGCTCTCGCTGCTATTAACGACGGCAAGCAGAACCTCGCTTTCGGCACCCTCCTACCGATGTACACGGACTTGGCAGACGCCGACGCGCTCTTGCGGACGGCATGCCTGTTGCACCGTTGCCGCCCTTAACTCACACACCCTGCCCGCACGACAGCCCCCGACGACCTCGGGGGCTTTCTCTTGTCTGGATGCCGCAAAAATATTTTCGAGGCGGCAACGCGTCCGACGTTACACCACGTTACATCACGCACTACCTCGGGTCACACGTTACGCGATGTTACAAGTATTGCGCGTTTACGGGCTGCGAATTATGTGGGTGGAACATGAGACGAAGCAACAGGCGGGAACGGTGGGAAAATAGGAATGAACGGAATAACGGGCGCATAGCGAGATGTGTTTTTGTATACGTATACACGTAAACAGAAAACCGCCTCGACGTGTAAACCGCTGCCGCGTTTCCCCTGTACCCCTTGCCGCCGCCGACTGTAAACAACCGCCCCTTTCGATCGCCCCGAGCTGGACCGATGACCACGAGAGCACCAAAGACCGGCACGCCGAGAACGTCCGTCATGTCAGTACGGATGCCGCCCGAGCTACGCCAGCAGGTCGAGCAAGCCGCGATCACGGCGGGCATGAGCTTGAGCGCGTACATCGCCGACGCGCACGCCAAAGCATCATTGCCCCGAGAGGCTGTCCCTGCCGCTGCGCCGGTCGCCGTCCAAGCTGCGTCAGTTGCCTACCAGCCGACGTTCACACAGGGCGCTGCATTCCCCAGATTCCCGACACCTGCAGCCAGCATCACCCCGCCATCAATTCCGGCGACGGTTCGCGCTCCTCATGCCCAGCCTACGCCGCAAGTGCAACCCGTACAGGCTATTCCGCTGCCACCAACTCGGCCAGCACCGACAAGCGAGCAGCAGATCCACCGTGAGCGAGGTCATGCGCCGACGACGAGCGCCCGTGTAAACATGCCCGTAAACACGGCTGTAAACGGCCAGATGGCCCAACCTCCGTCACAGGTGCCGCAGCAGGGAGCGGGAACAGCAGCGCCAGTGACTGCGGCGTTGCGACTGATCGGCACGGACATCAACCGGATCGCGCACACGATCAATTCGGGATTGCCCGCAGACGGCGGTCAGCTCGTTCGCGCTCTTCGCCAACTGCGCGACCTGTTCGAGATCGAGGGCGTATTTGGCTTGGTCATGCTCGACCAAACTGCAGCCGACGAGCGCGGACGCATCGCCAACAATCTCACGCAAATTACGCAGGCAGGACCACGCGTATTGCCCGCGATCATCCAAGAACTTGTGCAGGCCTATTCAGCCGTACTCGCCGCCACCAACACACATGCCTTCCGTGCTCGCCTTACCATCGTCCAACAATGGCACCAGTCC
>JANOJW010000048.1:0-13894 GCA_031418955.1 Hyphomicrobiales bacterium
ATCGAGATGCCGGCCGAGATCGAGTTCCGCGATGCACTGCCCAAGACCATGATCGGCAAGTTATCGAAGAAGGAGCTGAAGCAGGAGGAGGCGGCGCGCCAAAAAGTCAAATGACTCCTCGATTATCCAGCGTTCCCCCCGGACAGTTCCCCGCGGCCTTATGGCGGCAGGGTCCCGGCACGCCGTCATGAGCAGCGCCAAGCGGCCAAAGACCAACGGCGCTTCCGCTCGCGAGCCCAACAAGCGGGGCCAGACGAAGGACGCAGCCAAGCCCGTTGGCGCCAAGCAAACCGAGACCGAGCAGCGGTTCTCGATCGGCGAACTCGCCACCGAGCTTTCGATCACCACCAGGACGATCCGGTTCTACGAGTCCAAGGGCCTCATCACGCCGGGACGGCGGGGCGTGGCGCGCGCCTACACCCGGCGCGACCGGGCCCGGCTGCTGCTGATCCTGCGCGGCAAGAACCTAGGGTTCAGTCTCGAGGACATCCGCGAGTATCTCGAACTCTACGACACCGACCGGACAGGCCTCGCGCAGCTTCGCCTGCTCGCCACGAAGGTCGACGGGCACATCGCGATGCTGTTGAAGAAGCGTGCCGATCTCGACCGGACGCTCAAGGAGCTGCGCGAGATTCGCGACCAGGTCACCAACCAGCTCGGCAAACTGTGAGCAGTCTGAACACCGCCTGTCTTGGCGGCGCCATGCACGTAGGTGGCTCAATGTCTTCAGGCGAGTCCATTACAGTCGCCGGCCGGCACGCTTGCTCAGCCTGCGATCTCGAAGCTGTAGTTCTCGATCACGGTGTTGGCGAGCAGGTCGCGGCACATTTTCTCGATCTCTACTTTGGCGCGCGCCTCGTCGGTCTCCTTGAGGTCGACCTCGATGTACTTGCCCTGGCGCACCTCGTCGATGCCGGCAAAGCCCAGGCTCCCGAGTGCGTTCTGGATGGCCTTGCCCTGCGGGTCGAGCACGCCGGTCTTCAAGGTGATGCGGATCTTGGCTTTCATGGGGTCCGTGATTCACTCTGTGCCGGTTCGCGACGATTGCGAGGCGTGCCCTCACTCAGAATCTCATCATCGTCGATGTCGGGGCGCTCGCCGAACGCGTCATCCTGCCGCGCATCGCGCTCATGGCTCGTGCGCGGGTCAGCACCTCGACCAATGGTGTAATCACCGTCGGGAAGATGCTTACCCCAATCGGCTTCCACGACATGAAAAACGAAGGGCAACTTGGACATCTTACTTCTCCTTCCCTGCCAGCAGGAACCGATCAGCAGCCTCTGGCGACAGCTCCAGATATGTCTCCCAGTACTCGTTCAATCCCGGGTCATCAACTTCGCGGAAAGCCCAGCTTTGCATAGAAATGCCGAGTCTGCTTGATCGAATGAAGTCCAACTCGACCTCCAAAACCGAGTTGGTGCGAGCGTGTGACGGCAAACGTCAACATCCCTGCGCCAATCCCTACAAACCTTCGGTTCCAACTCCCGGTTCGAAGAAATGGCGCAACTTCCAGGAACGAAACGTAGACTCCGCGCGTGTCGATTGGCCGTGAACGGAATGGCGGATAGTCGTCATCCAATTGAAGTAGTGCAACTGTAACCACCTCATCCCAAGTCGCACGAAGTATGGACCGATCGGGCCAATAAAGACCAATCGCGTCCCATTTGAACATGGCGCCCGTACTTCCGAACGTCGGGTCTGGCTTCCATGCCTCCGTCACGGCATTCAAGTACTCTCGTCGAGCCAGAGCAACTTCGATTTTAACGAGATCGCCAGACTGTTGATCAATCCTCTCGATGGATCCAATCAACGCAGCCGTTGCCACCTCGCGCCCCTCAGTTCGGCTTCTGGCCGTTGGTGGACACCAGTACGGGGCCCGACCCCTTCGGCCGCGGGTTCTCGGTCAGCACGCCGAGCCGGCGCGCCACCTCGGTGTAGGCCTCGACCACGCCACCGAGATCGCGACGGAAGCGGTCCTTATCGAGCTTGTCGCCGGAGGTCATGTCCCACAGACGGCAGCAGTCGGGGCTGATCTCGTCGGCGAGCACGATCCGCATCTGGTCGTTTGCCTCCCAGAGGCGGCCGAACTCCACCTTGAAGTCGACGAGCCGGATGCCGATGCCGAGGAACAGGCCGACCAGGAAGTCGTTGATGCGCAGCGCGAGGCTCATCACCTCGTCGATCTCCTGCGGCGTCGCCCAGCCGAACGCGGTGATGTGCTCTTCTGAGACCATCGGGTCGTTGAGCTTATCGTTCTTGTAGTAAAACTCGATGATCGAGCGAGGGAGCTGCTGGCCTTCTTCGAGCCCGAGGCGTGTCGACAGTGAGCCTGCCGCCACGTTGCGCACCACGACTTCGAGCGGGATGATCTCGACTTCGCGGATCAGCTGTTCGCGCATGTTGAGGCGCTTGACGAAATGCGTCGGCACGCCGATCTCGCCGAGCCGTTGGAACACGTACTCGGAGATGCGATTGTTGAGCACGCCCTTGCCGTCGATCAGCTCGTGCTTCTGGCCGTTGAGGGCCGTGGCATCATCCTTGAAATGCTGAATGAGCGTGCCAGGCTCCGGGCCCTCGTAGAGCACCTTGGCCTTGCCCTCGTATACGCGACGCCGCTTGTTCATCTCTCGTCCTCGATTCGGGAAGCTCATGTCGTCGACTTGGGACCATAAGATCCTTCGGGAGCGGCCTTTTTTGGGGTGCAGCCATGTTCCTCCGAACAACGCCTGCCAGAATTCCGATCCGAACGTCTTTCGCTGCCGACTAGACTATCCGAACCGCCCCCCGGAAACAATCGACATGGGGAGCGACCTCTCGCTGTGGGTAATGCGCCACAGTCTGATCGGTACGGCAAGGGTACGACGGGCTATCGATTCGCCCCAAGCGCGCCTATATTGGGACATCTAGCCACGCAACGGCTCCAAAGAAAACGTTGTTTAACGGAGATCCAAGATGACTGCATTCGACGATCGCGAGAAGGGTTTTGAGAAGAAATTCGCGCACGATCAAGATCTTAAATTCAAGGCCGAGTCCCGCCGGAACAAGTACATCGGCGAGTGGGCGGCAGCCAAGCTCGGCATCACGGGCGCCGCTGTCGACGACTACGTGAAGGCCGTTCGCAAGTCCGACTTCGAGAAGGCAGGCGACGACGATGTGCTCGCCAAGATTGCAAAAGACTTTGCAGACAAGGGCGTGAAGGTCGCCGATGCCGAGGTGCGCAAGCAGATGAACGAGTATCTGGCCAAGGCCGTCGAGGAGATCGAAGGTGTAAAGAAGTAGCGCGCGCTCGGCGCGGCTCACGACGCACAGCGACACTGGAGGATCTCCCATGCCTGCCTTCGCCAGCAGCGCCGCGAGCCTGCGCAGCCTCATCGCTGCCGGCCGGATGGTGGTCGCGCCCGGTGCCTACGACTGCATCACGGCGCGGCTGATCGAGCAGGCCGGGTTCGCCGCCGCCTACATGACGGGGGCCGGCACGTCGGCCGCGCACGGCTACCCGGACTTCGGGCTGATCACCATGACGGAGATGGTGGCCAACGCGAAGAAGATCGTCGACACCATCGGCATCCCGCTGATCTCGGATGCCGACACCGGCTACGGCAACGAACTCAACGTCTATCGCACGATCCAGGAGTTCGAGCGGGCGGGGGTTGCTGGCGTGCATCTCGAGGACCAGGGCTTCCCGAAGAAGTGCGGCCACCTCGACGACAAGGAGATCATCCCTCTCGACGACTACCTGGCGAAGATCCGCGCGGCGGCCTCGGCGCGGCGTTCGAAGGACTTCCTGCTGATCGCGCGCACCGACAGCCGCGCCGTGAAGGGTTTCGAGGAAGCGGTGACGCGCTCCAATGCGGCTCTCGCCGCCGGTGCCGACATGGTGTTCCTGGAAGCGCCACAAACCATGATCGAGATCGAGTCCGTGCCGAAGCTGGTGAAAGGCCCGTGCCTGCTCAATGTCGTGCAGGGCGGCAAGACGCCGGCGATCGACATGCCGACCGCCGAGAAATTCGGATACGCCTTGGCGATCGTGCCGGGGCTGCTGGTGCGCACCGTGCTCGAAGCCTGCGACGAGGCGCTGGCCTCGCTGAAGGATACCGGACGGAACCCGGAGACCCGGCAGAAGACCACGGTGAAGCAATACTTCAACCGGTTCGGCGCCGAGGATTGGGACCAGCGGCGCACCGCCTATCGCGGCAACGCGCCGAAGAAGGACGCGGCGGAGTAAACGGCCGCCCGCGCTCAGCAATCCTCGTTGGTCGGAATGCCACGATAGATGTCGGCGAGCGGCAAGGACATCGCGAAACACCCGATGTCGAGTGCCTGGTCGCGCCCCTGCACCTTGAGCGGTTTGGGCGGGAACGCGCGTGTCGCCTGATCGCGCTGCCAGATCCAGCACAGCGCCTCCTCCTGGCTGACGACGACATAGGCTTCTACCGTCGGCAGCGACATGTATTCCTCTGGCTTCTCCATCATGTCGGTATCGACCGAGGACGGTGAGAGGACCTCGACCAGCAGCACCGCATGCTCGGCGCGACGCCCTTTCGGATCGCCGCCGGCCGGTTCCACGATCACGTCGGGGAACCTGAGGAACGCCGCGTCCTCGACGCCGAAGTCCGAGGCGACGACCGACCATTTGTCCAGATCGAGGCGGCTGCGTAGGCCGTAGGCGATGTTCATCACGATGTTGGCGTGCCCCCGGGTCACATTCGTCATCTGCACGACGCGGCCCTCCGTCCACTCGTACTTGCGGTCCTGGGACGTGAGCCAGCGTTTGAAGGCGGACTTTTCGAGCCTGAGTTCGAATGGTGCGTTCATGCCGTGTCTCCTGCGATTAGCGTATCACAGGTCGATTGGCCGCCAAACAGGTCTCAAAACAGGTGCACCGCACTGGGGAAGAAGAGCCCGATCAACGTGAAGGCGAAGCCCGTGACCGACAGGGCGCCGGCGAGCCAGACCAAGAGCATGCTGTGCGTCAGCAGATAGGCGCCGGCGAGCACGATGGCGATCTGGAAGCCGGCCGAAGCCACCTCGAAATGGTGGTACTTCTCCAATGCGAGGTCGCGGTCCTTCTCGGCCTTCTTCGCGCGCGCGGCGAGCTCGTTGCTGCCCTCGCCCGTCTCGGGCTCCGAGCGATAGCGTTGCGCCTGCCCCTTCCAGTCGCTGATGCGCTTCTCGAGCAGAGTCTTGGTCGCCGGATCGCGCGCAAGCTGCACGTCGAGCGCCAGTGCGTCGGCCGCGGTCTCGACCGTCGTTCGCCGGATCGTTTTGGCCTGGAAAAACGCCCACAGGTTCGCCGCCTCGACGTTCTTGGCAATGTAGGTCGTCTGCGCGCTCTTGCCGAAGGTCTCCGAGATGGAGAGCAGCAGCGCCACGATCGAGATGAAGATGGCGATGTATTTCCCCGCGCCATCTGTGGCGTGAGTCTCGTGGCTCGCGCCATGGCCGTGTCCGTGCGACATGTCTCGAACTCCCTCGTAATGACGTTGTGGTTGCCGCATGCAAACGGCCGGGCGAAACAGTGCTCGGACCCGGCCGCAGTTTCAATCGATTGAACAGCGCATCGCCGCTGTCGCCCTGATCCCCCGATCCTCAGACGACCTCGACAGTCAACTCGCCGACGCCATCGACGGAGCCGTGCAGCGTGTCGCCCTTGACGATAGCGCCAACGCCCGAAGGCGTGCCGGTCATGATCAGGTCGCCAGCCTTCAGCTCGAACAGGCTCGAGATGTAGGCGATCTGACCCGGGATATCCCAGATCATCTGGTTGAGGTCGCCGGTCTGGCGGCGCTTGCCGTTGACGTCGAGCCAGATCGCGCCCTTGTCGACGGTCGCAACCTTGTCGGCGGCAACGAGCGCGGTCATCGGGGCGGAATGCTCGAAGGCCTTGCCGACCTCCCAGGGGCGACCGAGGTCCTTGGCCTGTCCCTGCAGGTCGCGGCGCGTCATGTCGAGGCCGATCCCGTAACCCCAGACATGGCGCATCGCCTCCTCGGGCTTGATGTTGATGCCGCCGGACTTCAACGCGACCACCAGCTCGATCTCGAAGTGCACGTCCTTGGTGCCCGGCGGATAGGGGAACTTGCCATCGGTGCGCACGTTGTCGGCGTTCTTCTGGAAGAAGAACGGCGGCTCCTTGTTGGGGTCGTGTCCCATCTCGCGGGCGTGAGCTGCATAGTTGCGGCCGACGCAGTAGATGCGGTGGATCGGGAACAGCTTGTCGGAGCCCTTGATGGGCAGCGCCGCCTGGCGCGGCGGGTCGATCACATAGACCATGGGATTCCTTCGAGGCCGGGTTGCGGGGGCTCACGTATCAGATTGCGACGGCGGTTCCTAGCGGCGGAATAGCCCGCAGTTGGACTGCGGGTCGTGCCCGCGGCCGGGGGCAGGACGTCGGCTGGATCGAAAAACACCGCACTCCGGAGTTGAAACGGCCTCGCTCAGGCGAGACCGCGCAGTCCATCTGCCATTTCAAGGGTCAAATGCCACGGCCGCCCGCCACGTCGAGCGTGACGCCCGTGATGTAGGCCGCCTGCTCCGACATCAGCCACAGTGCGGCCTCCGCGACTTCGTCCGCCGTGCCACCGCGGCCGAGCGGCACCGAGGCTGCGTTCCGGGCGAGGCGATCCGGCTGGCCGGCACGCGCATGGATGTCGGTGTCGATCAGCCCGGGCCGCAGGCCGTTGACACGGATGCCTTCGCCCGCGAGCTCCTTCGCCATGCCGACCGTCATCGACTCGACGCCGCCTTTCGAGGCCGCATAGTGGATGCAGTCGAACGGGCCACCGAGGCGCGCCGCCATCGACGACAGGTTGACGATGACGCCACCCTTGCCCCCCGTTCGCGTCGACATGCGGCGGACCGCTTCCTGGTTGGCGAAGAATGCGCCGGTGAGGTTGGTCGCGATCATCGCCTCGAGGTCGGGGAGCGAGATGTCGACGAAGCGCTTCTGCAGGGCGAAGATGCCGGCGTTGTTGAGGAACGCGCCAAGGGTTCCAAGCTCCCGATCGACGGTCGCAAACAGGCCCTTGATGGCTTCGGGCTTGGACACGTCGGCCTGGATCGTCACCGCGCGGCGTCCCGCCTTTCGCACATCAGACGCAACCGCCTCGGCCGCCGCCTTGTCGGACCCGTAGCCGAGAGCCACGTCGTAGCCGCGTGCCGCACCCAGCCGCGCAGTCGCCGCGCCAATGCCGCGCGAGGCGCCGGTGACGAGAAGGATTTTGGACATGTTGAACTCCGCTACTTGTAGGTCGGGTAGAGCCCTGCACTTGCGAGACCCGACCCGTATACGGGCTGTCGGGTCTCGGCCGAAGTGCAGGCGGCCTTCTACCCGACCTACGCCTTCACCGCTGTACGTTGCGGCTGCGCACCGGCACGCCGAACTCGCGATGGCAGATGTCGGCGAGCTTGGCCACGCCCTCGCGGATCGTGGTCTCGTCGGCGTTGGCGAAACACAGCCGCAGGCGTGTCCGGCCGTAGTCGGCATCCGTCGACCATTCGACGCCGGGGTTGATCGCAACACCTTCCTTGCCCGCCGCCTGGAACAGCTTGAACGTGTCGACCCTCGTCGGCAGCTTGATCCACAGGAAGATGCCGCCAACCGGCACCTCGAATTCGGCCGCCGTGCCGAACTCGGCTGAGACCGCCTCGCACAGTACGTCGAGCTTCTTCTTCAAGACGCCGCGCAGGCCCTTCACGTGGGACTCGAAGTGCTTGGTCGCATACTCGTTCATGATCATCTGCTCGAGCGCGCCGGTGCCGCCGTCGGTCTTTTGCGTCAGGATGCGGCTCATCAGCGGCCAGTTGGCGACGAGATAACCGAGCCGCAAGGCCGGCGCGATCGACTTCGAGAACGAGCCGATATGCACGACGCGGTCGGAGTTGCCGGCAAGCGCACGCAGCGCCGGCGGCCGCTTGCCGTCCCAGGTCAGGTCCGCGTAGCACTCGTCCTCGAACACGGCCACGTCGTACGCTTCCGAGAGCTTCAGGATCTCGCGGCGGCGGCCCTCGCTCATCACAGTGGCGGTCGGGTTCTGCACGGTCGGGATCGTATAGATGAACTTTGGCTTGACGCCTTGCGTCTTGAGGTCGTCGAGCGTCTTGGCCAGCGCCGTCGCCGACAGCCCGTCGTGATCGACCGGCACGCCGACGATTTTTGCGCCCGAGCGGCGGATGCGGTTCATGGCGCCGCCGTAGGTCGCCTGCTCGATCAGCACGGTGTCGCCCGGCGCCACCAGCGTCGAGGCGACGAGGTCGATGCCCTGGCCCGAGCCCGAGGTGATCAGCAGATCGTCGGCCGTGCAGGTGATGCCGCTGTCGGCCTTGAGCTTTCTCGCGACGAACTCGCGCAGCGGCCGGTAGCCCTGCGCGCCCGAGCGCATATTGTAAGTTGCCAGCGTATGTCCCTCGCGCTTCAGCACGGCGGCGGCGGCCGCGATCAGCTCGTCGACCGGCACGCTTGCCTCGTCGTTGTGACCGCCGACGAAATTGTACTTCGGGAAACCGTTCCACTTCACCGCCGGCGGCGGCAGGCCCGGACGCAAGCGTGCGGAATAGTCGAAGCTTTCGGCGGTCATGGGTTCCCTCGTGGTGCGGCGCCACGAATTGGTAAGCGGAATTCGCCCGCCGCGCCAGCGCCCGGAGGTCGGGTAGAGCCCCGCGCTCGGCGCAGACCCGACAGCGGCCGTCCACGGAGTTCGGGGCATCGGGTCTCGCCCGGCCCGAAGTGCATACGGCCTTCTACCCAACCTACCCGAGGCGCTGCTCGGCGTCGGCCATGACGCGATCGAACTCCGCGTCGAGCGCGGCGTTGGCGCCGCGGCAGCCGCTCGCGACCAGCCGGGCAAACTCGAGGTAGTCGCGGCGGCGCTGCAGCGTCCAGTCCCGCGGCGGGTTGGTCACCGTGTCGGAGACGTTTGACGTCTTGTCGGAGAGCTTGATCATCTTGGCGTCCGGCGAAAGGTCTGCCGCGCCTGCGATCTCGGCCTTCTTCTGGTCGGTCCAGTGCGGTTCCTTGTCGATCGTGAGCTCGACCACCAGAGCCGCGACCCGGGCGCCGAACAGCAGCGCCAACTCGGCTTGCGTCGCATCGGTGTCCTCGACCGTGTCGTGCAGGATCGCCGCGACCAGGATGTCGACGTCGTCGACGCCACCGATGCGGCTCAACCGCTCAGCCACGTCCAGGGGATGGTTGATGTAAGGTGTACGGCGGCCGCCGAGCCGGCGCTGATCGCGATGCTTGTCGGCGGCGTAGTGTGCAGCCCGCAACAGGACCGCGATATGCGTGCGTTTTGCTTCGCTCATATGGGCGGTCGTTTAGTCCCAATTCGTACGGCGCACAAGTCGTCAAGCAGTCACGGCCGATACCCCGTCGCCGGGTCGCCGAGGTCCCAGTAGATGCCGGTGACGTGGCGCAGACCCTCGCGCATCAAGGGTGCGAGCATGTGCTCGTTTGGCGCGTGCTGCGAGCAACCCGCGTAGGACAGCGGCAGCCACGCGCACGGCATGCCGACGATGTACTGCAGGATGTAGGTCATGTTGGAGCCTCCGCCGTTCGGCAGCACGCCGCAGGGATGGTTGGACGAGCGCTCGACGGCGCCCTTCACCCACTGCGCGAACGGGTGGCGGGGATCGGTGCGGCTCGCATAGAAGCGGCCGTTGTTGGAGGCGGGCGGCGGCTCGACCTTGACGGACGTGAAGCCGCGCACGGCCAGATGCTGCTTCAGATTGGCCTCGATGTTGGCCTCGTCGGTGCCGTCCACATAGCGCAACTGGCACACCGCGCGCGCTTTCGGTGGCACCGCGTTGACCGGCCGCTCCGGGTTGCCGGTCTCGAAGGCCAGCACCTCGAATGAGTTGAAGGCAACCACCTTCTCGATGCGGCTCAAGCCGGGCTCGCCCCAGCTGTCGTCGATTTTGGGAGCGCTGGCGCCCGCCTCGCGGTCGATCCCGGTCAGCACCTCGCGGACATGGGGTGGGATATTCGGCCGCCAGCCCTCGACCAGGATTTTCCCCGAGCCGTCGACGATCGAGGCGATGGCGTGCGCGAGGATGATGCCGGGGTTGGCCAGCAGCCCGCCCCAGTTGCCGGAGTGATGCCCACCCTCGCGCAAGTCGACCGACAACGTGACGTTGCAGCAACCGCGGTTGCCAAGCGTGATGTTGGGTTTCGACATTTCGGTGCGCGGACCGTCGGAGGAGAAGAAGGCGTCGGCCGCGAAGTCTCCCCTGTTGGCTTCCACGATCTCCTTCAGCCCCTTGGAGCCGTTCTCCTCGCCCATCTCGATCAGGATCTTGTGGTTGAACCCGAGTTTTCCGCGCGCGGCGATGATGTGCGCGATCGCTGACAGATGCACGAGATGCTGGCCCTTGTTGTCGACGACGCCGCGGCCATAGACGCGCTCGCCTTCGAACGAGAGCCGCCAGGGATCACGCCCGTTGGCCCAGCGCCCTTCCATGCCGAGCACCACGTCGCCGTGGCCGTAGCAGATGAACGTCGGCAGCTTCGAGTCCTCGATGCGGGTCGCCAGCAGCACGGGGCCGCACCCCTCGAGCGGATTGGGGTAAATCTTCACGTAATAGCCGAGCCGCTCGACGTGCGCGCGGATGGGACCGTCGAGATAGGCTTGCATTTCGGGCAGCCGCGCGGGGTTCTGGCTCTCGGTCGGCATGGCGACGAGGGTTGCGAGGTCCTTGAAGTAGCCGTTCGGCTGGTCGTCGAAGTAGGCGAGCGCGCGGTCGATGGCAGCGGTGCGGGTCATGAGGCGATCCAGATGCGGGAGGTCCAGGCGCGACAAGCGTAACGGTGCCCACATCGGGCGACAACACGGCTCACGCGAACTTCAGCAGCGCCATGCCTCCAAGCACCAGCACGGACGCCAGCACGCGCCAGCCGGTCAACGGCTCCTTCAGGACTGCCCAGGCGATCAACGCGCCAAACAACACGCTCGTCTCGCGCAGCGCCGCGACGAGGGCGATCGGCGCCTGGGTCATGCCCCAGATGACGATGAAGTAGGCGCTCATCGACATCAGGCCGCCGCCGAGCGACAGCCCCCAAGTCTTGGGCAATGTCGCGTAGACCCCCGATCCACGCATGACCAGCGCCATGACTTGCATAGCCAGCATGTTGCCAACGAACATCCAGAGCGCATAGCTCGGCGCCGAGCCGTTGACGCGCGCGCCATAGCCGTCGGCGAGCGAGTAGGCGCAGGTGCAGCAGGCCGAGCCCAGCGCGAAGCCGACGGCGGTGCTGTTCAACTCGCCGACGCGGCCGCCCTTCATCGACATCAGGAACACGCCGACCGAGAGGCACACGACGGCCGCGAATCCCGTCGCCGAGATCACCTCGCCGATCAAAAGCGCCGTGCCGATTGCAGTCAGCATGGGGGCGGCACCCCGCATGATCGGATAGACTTGCGCCATGTCGCCCGCGCGATAGGCGCCAATGATCATGAATCGATAGACGGTGTGGAAGAGCGCCGATGCCGCGATCCAGATCCATGCGGCGGGCTTCGGAATGTCGACCAGCGGCAGCAACAGCAGCGCAGTGCTCCCTGAGAACAGCGAGACGTGCGTCACCGTCACGAACGGATCACCGCCGCTCTTGATGATGGCGTTCCAGCCCGCGTGCATGACGGCCGCCGCCAGCACGGCGAGAAACACTTCAATGCTCACCTTGTGCCCCCGGCAGACCGTCGCTTGACGACAGTGCCGCCCCCGTCCGCAGCGGTCAACTGCCGGTTTCGCCCAGCGCAGCTACAGTTCCACTGCGCCATCTGCCGATCGGGCCATCTTGATCCGGCACCTGCGTTCGGCCGATACTCAGGGCCGGCTCGAACATCCACGCCTTGCCCCTTTTTCGCGAAGGAACTCACACATGACCGCCAAACTGCTATCGACGCGCCGCCATCCGCTGATTGGTACGGAGGTGCGCGGACTCGACCTCTCAAAGCCGCTCGACGACGCCACGTTCGCCGCAGTGCATGCGCTCTGGATTGAACATTTGCTACTGGTGTTCCCCGATCAATCGATCAGCGACGAGCAGCACATCGTCTTCGGCCGCCGCTTCGGCGAGCTCGAGGTTCACCCCTCGCTCGCGCACCGATCGTCGAGCAATCGGGAGATCTATCGCGTCTCCAACGTGGACGAGGCCGGCACCATCATCCCGCCGAAGGAGACGGCCTGGCAGTATCTTAACCTCTCGTGGCTCTGGCATACCGACAGCTCGTTTCGCGAGGTGCCGTCGAAAGGCTCGATCCTGCATGGCATCGAGACGACGAACGCGGGCGGCAATACGCTGTTTGCCAACCTGTATGCAGCCTACGACGATCTCTCAGCTGACATGAAGGGCCGCATCGAAGGCAAATGGGTGATCCACGATCACGACTTCATCATCAAGCAGTCGAAAGAGCTCGCGGCAAAGCAGGACAAAGGCAAGTACGACGCCCTTCCCCCGGTGCGCCATCCGCTGGTGCAGCTCCATCCCGTGACGCGCCGCCGCTGCCTGTTCCTCTCGCCCCATACCATGGTCGCCATCGAGAGCATGCCGGAGGCGGACGGGCGCAAGCTTCTCGACGACCTCATCGCGCACGCCATCCAGCCGAAGTATGTCTACAAGCACGTCTGGGCGAAAGACGACGTGATCATGTGGGACAATCGCTGCACGATGCATTCGGTCGAGCCTTTCGACAACACAAGCATCCGGCGCATCATGCATCGCGTGACGCTGGTGGGCGAGGCCCGTCCGATCGCTGCGTGAGATGACGACCTCGGGAGAGGTGCAAGGCGAGGTCGGTCGCAGGAGGCCCTCTAAACGGCTCCCAGACGACGCAGGGCGTGCGTTTACCAACCGCTCAGCGGTACCCCTAGCCAAGTGCATAGTTAATGTGTGTGCGAGGCTCGCAGAGGCCCTAGCGTCGATTAACCGTAATCGCGCCACTACTCCCGATCTGGCCCGCACAAATGCAGAAATCGAGGCTAGGCCTGGAGCGCCGACTTCAGCGCATGCGACAAGCGCAGAACGCGGCCCGAGGTCGATACCAGCACCACGGTGACCTCGGCTTCGAATAGCACGTCGGCGCTGCGCGCAATTCCCTGCGACAGCACGAGCGTCGCCGCGGTCGTCGCCTTGACGCGTGTCGTCACCTCGAGAACTTCGTCGATGCGGGCGGGCTTCAGGAACTCGAGCGTCATGCGGCGCACGACGAAGGCTGCGGGCTCGGTCCCGCCCGCGCCGTCGATCAGCGCGCGGTGATCGTTGCCGAGCAGCCGCAGGAAATCGGAGCGGCCCCGCTCGCACCAGCGCGCATAGGAGACGTGATAGACGAGGCCCGAGAAGTCGGTGTCCTCGAAGTAGACGCGGACGGGGAGCCGATGCGCGGTGTGGCCATCGACTGTGACGAGGCGGCCGGCGAGGTCGGGCCAGTCGCTCAGGGGCACATTGGGCGTGTCGGTCATTGCGAGTTCCGCGCACAACTTCCCCCTCTCCCCGCATCTGCACTTGTGCGGGGAGAGGGTCGGGGTGAGGGGCGGCAACAGGCTCCGTCCGAGCAAGAACCTGCCCCTCACCCTACCCTCTCCCCATTGCGAGTGCAGGGCAATGGGGAGAGGGGAAGGAAGCCGCCGCGATTGCCGGAGGCAGAGCAACACCGTAGGTTGCCGGTCAACGCAACCAACTTGCTCAAACTTGCGACAGGAGACGTGCCGAAATGGCGTTCGACGCGAACGAAGGGCCTGACTGTGGCCGTCATCGGAACCGGCACGATGGGGCGCGGCATCGTCCAGGTCTCGGCCGCCGGCGGCATGAATGTGATCGCCTACGACGAGAAGCCCGGTGGAGCGGCGGCCGCGAAGGATTTCATCGACAAGATGCTCGCCCGCTCGGTCGAGAAAGGCC